>JBDRTC010000856.1:0-7332 GCA_043824335.1 Planctomycetota bacterium
GAGACCGGCCACGTAACCAAGCGATGAACCGGAGCCCGAACACGCGTGTTGGAAATGGTGGGTCAACTCCCGGCCCGGTTATCGCCGTCATTATCGGCCTCGCACCTTTCCCCGCTCCCACGCGAACCCGATCTTTTCCTCCCCGTTCCATGATCGAGCTTACCGAAAACCCGATCGACATCGCGGCGGTTACCGAAGCGGCCCGCTCCCCGGCGGCCGGGGCGGTCGTTCTCTTTTTGGGGACGGCACGCGAAATCACCGGGGGTCGGAGGACCCGCTCGCTGGAGTACGAAGCCTATCCAGAGATGGCCCGGACGAAACTGGCCGAATTGGAACAAGAGGCCCGAGAGCGTTGGCTGTTGGTCGAGTGCATCATCGTGCACCGTCTGGGCCGCCTGGAGATCGGGGAGGTGAGCGTGGCGATTGCGGTCAGCTCGTCTCACCGCGCGGCGGCCTTTGAAGCCGGCAAGTGGCTCATCGACCGGACCAAGGAAGTGGTGCCCCTCTGGAAGAAGGAGTGCTGGGACGATGGGACCTGCGAGTGGGTCCACCCGGGGTTGGACGCCTCCAGCGGCCCCGAGGGAGACGTCGACTCGTGAGCATCACCGGCTTCCTCGTGGACCGCTTCGGCCGCGAACACACCGACCTGCGGATTTCGGTGACCGACCGCTGCAACATTCGTTGCGTCTACTGCATGCGGGAGCATGGAGCGGAATTCCGGCCCCACTGCGAGATTCTCGCGTTTGAAGAGGTCCGGCGATTCGTGGAGATTTCGGCCCGGTTGGGGATTCGCGAAGTGAGGCTCACTGGCGGCGAGCCGCTGGTTCGCAAAGACGTTTGCCGGCTGGTCGAAATGCTGGCCCGAGTGCCGGGGGTTGATGATTTGTCGATGACGACCAACGGGGTCCTGCTGTCGGAATACGCGGAGCCCTTGAAGGCCGCGGGACTCGACCGTCTGAATATCAGCCTCGACACGCTCGACCGCCAAAAATTCCACCAGATTACCCGCCGCGACGAGTTGTCCAGCGTGCTGGATGGGATCGCGGCCGCTTGCCGAGTGGGATTCCAGAAGATCAAGCTCAACGCGCTGGCCATTCGAGACCAGACCGACGCGGAAGTTGTCCCCTTGGCCCGGTTCGCCCGAGAGCACGGCATCGAGCTGCGATTCATCGAGTTCATGCCGTTCGACGCCGACGATCAGTGGAAGGCCGACCGCGTGCTTACGGGCGAGGAGATCCTGGCACTCCTCACCGAGGCGTTCGGCCCCCTGGAGCCGATCGCGCGCGACGGGTCGCGGGCCCCGGCGAGCCAATATCGACTTCCGGGCGGCGGGCCGGCCATCGGCCTGATCAGCACCGTCACCGATCCTTTCTGCGAGCATTGCAGCCGGCTGCGATTGACCGCCGAAGGCAAGCTCCGCAATTGCCTCTTTTCAACCGAGGAGTGGGACGCGCGGGCCGTTCTGCGGACCGGCGGCTCCGACGAGCAACTGGCCCGGCTGATCCGCGACGCCGTTGGGGCCAAGAAAGAGAAACACGGTTCCGACAGCGGCCGTTTCGCCAGGACCGATCGGTCGATGCACCAAATCGGCGGTTAGCGGTTTTTGTAGTGCTTCAGCCGTATGAAACAGAATCCGCGCAACTTGTTCCCAAGCTCCGGCTTGGGAACACTCCCTCCTCGCAGAATTGCTTCGTCCCCTTGGGCGACTCGTCGAAACGGAGCTTCGCGGAAGTGCGGTCCCAAGCAGAGCTTGGGACCGAGGTCGTAAGTGTCACCAGGTGAGTAGCCAACTGTGTCTCGAAGGCGGAGGATTATGAGCGAGGAAGTTTGGTATGGAGACGGACTCAGCTTCCAATGCACCGAATGCGGCCATTGCTGCACGGGCGAGCCGGGGTACGTCTACGCGATCCAGTCTGAGATCAAGGCTCTCGCCGCGGCAGTGGGGTTGGAGGTGCCGGAGTTCGAGGCGGCCTACGTTCGCCGGGTAGGCAGGCGAAAGAGCCTTGTCGAGCTACCCAACGGAGACTGCGTTTTCTTTGATAATCTCTCGTGCCGCTGCCGAGTTTATGAGGTGCGGCCGCGCCAGTGCCGCACTTGGCCATTTTGGCCGTCCAACGTTCGCACGCGCCGGGCCTGGGAGGAAACCTGCCGAGTTTGTCCGGGCTGCGGCAGGGGGCCTCTTGTGCCGCGAGAGGAAATCGCCGTCCGGGCGGCGGTCGTCCGAGTCTGACGGTGGTTTTTTCGATTTTGCGGTCTGGCTTGAGTTTTCCGGTTAGGGAACCGATATAAGCTTCGGGCCGCCCGCTCTCCAACGGTCGACGTGTGCGGTTGTACCGCGGTCGTCCGGGGGCACTGGCGATGCTTTTCTTTGTTAGTCTTTATATGTAAAGGACTTACGGAGATAAACATCGGCCCGGGTTAGGCCCGTGCGGCTAAGCTCTTTGACAACAAGAACTTACCAAAAGCCGGAACGGCACCCCTCGGAAGGGTTGTGGTTGTGCGCCGAACGGAGCCTGGTCGCGGATTCAGACCCCGGCACGGATGATTGATCTTGACACTACTCGTTACACCACCTACACTTGGAGCGAGCGTAGTCTGTTCTGGGGAGACTGTCGCCGGGTAGCCCGGCCGGACCTCTCACGGGAGAATCGAGTCGTGACCAAGAAAGAGATAGTCCGGACCATTTCCGACGAAATCGGGCTGACGCAGCTGAAGACCAAGGAGATCGTGCAAAAGACCTTCGACGCCATTGTCGAGACGTTGGTCGAAAACACGAGGGAAAAGCTCGAAAAAGGGGAGGAGGGCCCCCTGGGACGCATGGAACTGCGTAACTTCGGCGTCTTCGAGGTCAAACGGCGGGCTCCCCGAAAAGCACGCAACCCAAGGACCGGAGCGAAGGTGTCGGTGCCCGAAAAGTTCGTCGTGACGTTCAAGCCCGGAAAAGAGATGGAACAACGGGTTCGCGAGTTGGAACTTCAGGCCGCGGCAAAAGCGGCCCAGGCCAAGAGCAAACTCCAATCGCGCGGGATGCCCGAAACACTGGGAACCTCAACAGGTTATGGCGCCAACCCCGGGGACCCTTGACCGCTTCGTCGGTAACTTGCCTCCACCTTCCTGACCAGGAACCCAACCAGGCCGCCCAAAAGAGCAATCCTTTTCGACCCGCATGCTCTCGACCGAGCGGCTTTCGACCACTTGTCATTCAGACCCATCGAAGCGTATCCCGTCGGCTTCGAGACTCCCCCCCGCAAAGAAAAAACGTTGATGCCGGCTTCGCTCGGGGCCTATGAATACGGCCCTGCGGCGGGTATTTGGTCGAGGAACTGCCTACGCGCGCCTTCGGGCGCAGCCATTTGTGTCTCAGGGAGGAGTTTTGCCATGCGCAAGCTGCTATTGGCGGTTGCGTTCGGACTGTTGGTGAGTACGACTGTCGGGTGTTTGCTTCCCGCCTATTCAGGCGATCCAAGCCGCCGTGTCCAGCAATTAATCTTCACTTCGGAAGGCCTTCGGTTGGGCAATGAGGAGTGGGAACGGTTCTGGATGCTCGATCAGCCGGACCACATGACGCCCTACAGGACGCACGGCGGGATCATCTGACGATCGTTCCACCGGCTCCTGACAGCCCGTTGAAACCTGACAGCCCGTTGAAAAAGGTGAGTTAGACCTATGTGAAAGGAACAAGCCGCGAAGCGGATTGTTCCTTTCATGATCCGGCGACGCACGGCCGCCTCGGCAGCGACACTCGCCGGAAGTCTGGCCTGCGGGTTCTCAAGCGGCCTGCTAAGTCCCGAAATGGAAGGCAGTTAGCCCGGATCATTCGCAAGGGCCGTAGCGCAGGCTTTCTGCCTGTGGCTGGGCAACACCGCTAAGATGCCCGTGCTCCTGCGGCGGCACCGCCAGGAAGGCGTTGCCCGCCACCTCTCGGACCGTTACATTTCTGGTTTGGGCGTCGCCGCTGGCGTCCCGGTGGTTTTTGACCGTTCCCAGCCCCCATTCCCCATTCCCACTCCGGCCATCGTGAATCCCGCCGAGATCCAGCTCGACGTTCAACTCGGCCGGCTTCGCCTGGCCAATCCGATCATGGTTGCCTCGGGCACGTTCGGGTACGCGCGGGAAATGGCCGGGCTGGTCGATCTGGGACGTTTGGGCGCGATCCTCCCGAAGACCATCACCCAGAGCCCAAGACCAGGAAACCCGCCACCCCGAACTGTCGAAACGACCGGGGGACTGCTTAACTCGATCGGGCTGGACAACGACGGGATCGAGGCCTTCGTCCAGCGCCAGTTGCCGTATCTGGCCGGGTTGCCCACGGCAATCGTTGTGAGCATTGCGGGCCACAACTACGGCGAATTCGTCGAAATGGGGGCTCGGCTCGACGGCGTGCCCGGCGTGGCCGCGTTGGAGTTGAACATCTCGTGCCCCAACGTGAGCGGGGGAGTCGATTTCGGAATCGACCCGGCCATGTGCGAGAAGGTGGTCTCCGGCGTGCGCAACCGGTGCTCGCTTCCCATCCTGGCGAAGCTGACGCCCAACGTCACCGACATTACCGTGATCGCCCGGGCCGCCGAGGCGGGCGGGGCCGACGCGATCTCTCTCGTCAACACCTGCCTGGGCATGGCGGTCGATTGGCGCCGCCGCCGTCCGCGTCTCGGGGGCGGAATGGGAGGGCTCAGCGGCCCGGCCATCAAGCCGATCGCGCTTCGGGCCGTGTACCAGGTTGCCCGGGCGGTTGAAATCCCCCTGGTCGGGGTCGGCGGCATCGCCTCGATCGACGACGTGATGGAGTTTCTCGTCGCCGGGGCAACGGCCGTCCAGATCGGCACGGCAAGTTTTTATCGACCAACCGTGTCGATCGAGATACTCGATGCCCTGCCGGACACGTTGGCCGAGCTGGGCGCTACCCGGGTCGCCGACGTGGCCGGCACGCTCGAGTTCGAACAGCCGGCAGTCGGCAGCAGGCAGTCGGCAGAAGAGAGATAGCGGCTGCGTCTCGAAAACTCACCCCTTTCCCCTTTCCCCTTTCCCCTCACCCCTCTCCCCTCTCCACTCACCCCTCACCACTCTCATGCAAGTTCTTTCCGGCATTCAACCGACGGGCCGTTTCCATTGGGGAAACTACTTTGGAGCGATCCAGCAGTACATCGATTTGCAGAACGAAGCGGAGGATGCGTTTTACTTCATCGCCAATCTGCACGCCTTGACCACGGTTCGCCAGCCCGAGGAGCTTTGGCGGCTCACGCTCGACGCGGCGACCGATCTGTTAGCGCTGGGTCTCGATCCCGACCGCGCCACGCTGTTCGTGCAGTCCGACGTACCCGAGGTCTCCGAGCTCTGCTGGCTCTTAATGACCGGCACGCCGATGGGCCTCTTGGAGCGCTGCCACGCCTACAAGGACAAGCGCGCCCGGGGGCTGTCGGCCGATGCGGGCCTGTTCACGTACCCCGTGCTGCAAGCGGCCGACATCCTGGCCTACGACTCCGACACGGTCCCGGTGGGCGAAGATCAGGTGCAGCACATCGAGGTCTGCCGCGACATCGCCGCCGGCTTCAACCACCACTTCGGCGAGACGTTCGTGCTGCCCAAGGCAAAGGTCCTCGACGCGTCCGCCCGCGTGCCGGGCACCGACGGCGAAAAGATGTCGAAAAGCTACGACAACACGCTGGAAGTCTTCGAAGACCCCAAGGCGCTGCGAAAACAGATCATGCGGATCACCACCGATTCGCGGTCCATGGAGGAACCCAAAGATCCGGAAACCGACGGCCTCTGTCAGCTTTACTCGCTGTTCGTCGACGACGCCCGGCGGGAAGCGATGGCCGCCACGTACCGCCGCGGCGGCTTCGGCTACGGGGAGGTGAAGAAGCAACTGGCCGACGCGGCGGAGTCGTTCTTCGCCGAGGCACGCCAGCGCCGTCTTGAACTGGAGGCCCAGCCCCAGAAGGTCCGCCAAATCCTCGCCGACGGGGCCCAAAAAGCCCGAAAAAAAGCCGCGGAAGTCCTCCTCCGGGCGCAGCGGGCTTGCGGAGTGAAACCGTGATCGTTGAACGATTCTGATCACACGTAACGTGCCAGGAGGCGATCCACCAGGCGGGGAAAGAGTCGGTTCGCCCAAAGGAGGACACGGCCCCGGCGGTGCGGAACGATTTCGTGCCGGCCGCGGCGGATTGCCCAAACGATTTGGCGCGCCACGGCGGCCGGGCTCACCGGGGCGTAGTCCGGCCAGGAGGGCTCCCCCGTGTGCTCGATCACCGCCTCGGAAAACTCGGTCTTCGTAGCCCCCGCGCTGACCACCAAGACGCCGATCCCCAAAGGGCCAAACTCGGCGCGAATCGACTCGCTGAAGCCTTGCACCGCGAACTTGCTCGCCGAGTATTCGCTCCGGTAGGGCACGCCGCGATGTCCCAGGACCGAGCCGATGTTCACCACGATGGGATGGGCCCCTTGCTTCAGCGCGGGTAGCGCCAGCCGGGTCATTTCTACCAGGGCAAAGAAATTGACCTCCATGATGCGCCGAACTCGTTCGGGGTCGGCCTTTTCAAACAGCCCCACGGCCCCGATCCCCGCGTTGTTCACGAGAATATCGAGCCCACCGAATTGCGACACGGCCATCTCGACGGCCTTCCGGCGCGTTTCCGAATCGGTGATGTCCCCCCCAACGCATTCCGCCCGACCGCGCTGGGCCGCAATCTTTTCGGCCAGCTCTCGGAGCCGCTCTTCCCGCCGCGCGGTGAGCACCTGAACGGCGCCCTGCCGGGCCAGCTCCAGGGCGATTTCCCGCCCGATCCCGCTCGACGCCCCCGTCACAATCGCCCGGCTTCCTCGAATTTCGCGTTTGGCCATGGTCGTGAGTGGAGAGTGGAGAGTGGAGAGTGGAGAGTGGAGAGTGGAGAGTGGAGAGTGGAGAGTGGTGAGTGGTGAGTGGTGAGTGGTGAGTGGTGAGTGTTGAGTGGTGAGTGATTAGTTGAGGGCGTCCGGGAGTTTCGGTCGAAAACCTCCCTCCGTTGGTGCGGCAGTTGTACTGCCGCCCCCTGGTGGCCCAAGAGAGGTTCGGCAGTACAACTGCCGAACCAACGGGACTTTGAACTCCCGGATCGACGGCCATCCTCGCAGTCCCTCATCCCTCATCCCTCGCCCCTCACCCCTCGTCCCTCGCCCCTCACCCCTCGTCCCTCATCTTCCACCCTCTATCACGCCACGCCTTCGACCGCATCGGAGGGCGGCGTCTCGGGCTCTTGTGCCTTCGAAGCGGAGTGGTTGCGGTGGCTGCGGATCACGGCGTCGTCGTCTTTGATTCGGCCGGCGCAGCGTTGCGGGATGCGGCAATGGATTACCACC
>JBDRTC010000857.1:0-4064 GCA_043824335.1 Planctomycetota bacterium
AGAGGTGACCGTCGAGATCGGCCTTCGCGCCGCCGAGAAGCTGAGCCACGACTACGCCTTTCTCCTGAAAATTGGCGACGAGCCCGAAGAGCCCGGCTGGAGCGACTTTTCCATTGCCAAGTCGTTGACCGCGCCAGAGACGCCCACGTCGCAGTGGACCCCCGGCCGCGAAGCGCTCCTCACCTTTCACGCTTACCTGGGGAAATACGCGCCCGACGGACTGACGTCGGTGCGTCTGCGAGGCTTCGACAGGCAGCGGGAATCCAACCTCGACATTCTCGACGTCGGCGGAGCGAGCGTCGAAGATGTGGCCAAGCTCCACATCCGGCGTTTCGCGGAGAAAACGGGCCCGTTTCCCGGAGGCGCTGTGGCCCGCTTCGATCGCGGGTCCGCGATCCTGGAAATCGGCGGAGAGAAGACCCCGCCGGCGGCATGGACCTTCACGGCTCCCTCTTTCGACCGATACCACGACTACTCCCAAGCGGGCATCCATCTCTACCACGTGAAGACGAACCCGCTCTCCTACGATGACACCGAAGAGATGCTGAAGCGGACCTGCCGGCATCTCGACCAGCGCATCGAGGCCGTGCTGCGCGTCGATGCCAGGGCGGCATTTCTCGTCCACTTCGATCTCAGGCCGAGCGGCGACTGGCTCAAACGCAACCCCGAGGAGCGGCTCGCCACCGCGTTTGGACAACTCGGCCCGGTCTCGTTCTCTTCGGCCAGGTACAGCGAAGGCGTACACCGGTTTTTGGGGCAACTCTTCGCGCATCTACGCGAGCAACCCTACTACGACCACATCGCCGGCTACCTGCCCATGGCCTGCGGCGCGCCCGATTCGGCCATGGGCGGCGTCGAGGACAACGTATTCCAGAAGGATCGGGCCAAGCTGAGCTTTGGCGACCACAACCCGCAGGCGGTCCGCGAGTTCCAGGAGTGGCTAAAGGTCAAGTACGCCGGCTCACAGACGAAGCTGCGCGAGGCATGGCAGGATCCGGGCATTTCTTTCGACTCCGCGCGGCCGAAGATCGCCGAGATGGCCGGGGAGGGGGTCGACGGCGGCGTCTTCCGTGATCCGCTCGCCAGCGCGGCGCCCTTCGACTACGCCGAGTGGCTCTCCGGCGTGATGGGCCGCTTCTACTCCCGCGTGATCGATACGGTCAAACGCGAGGCCCAGAGGCCCGTGATCGTGGGCACGTACTACGGGTACAACGTCGCGCATCTGCGCGGCTACAACTCGCCGGGACCCTGGCTCCAGAACAACAACTTCGACCTCCACGAGAGGCTCCAGGATCCAAATTGGGACTTTTTTGCCGCGCCCACCCCCTACGGAAACCGCCGCGCCGGCACGGCGTATTACACCTCGTTCACCTACGACTCGCTGAGCCTCCACGAAAAGCTCTTGATCGGCGAGCACGACCACCGCACGTTCGTCGCCGGCCCGACGACCTACGGACGCCTGCGGAGCGACCGGGAAACCGAGGCCGTGCTCAAACGCGACCTGGCCGGCACGATCATCGACGGGGCGGGCTACTGGTTTGCCGACTGGAGCCGCACGGGCGGGCGCAACGGCGTCGGCTTCTTCATGGACCCCGGAATCCTCGACACGATCGAGAAGACGCGGCAGATTCACCAAGCGGCGCTCGAGCGCCCCAGGCGGTCTGTCGCCGAGATCGCCGTGTTCACCTCAGGCGAGACGATGCGATACCACGACGTCTACCGGGCCGCGCCGATCTACCACAACCTGATCGCCCACACGCTCTGGGATGCCATGGGCAAGATCGGGGCCCCGTACGACGCTTACATGCTCGAAGACCTGTCGCACGAGTCGGTCCGCAAGAGCTACAAGCTCTACGTCTTCCTCAACACGTTCTTTCTCCGCCCGGAAGACCGGGAGGCGATCAACCGCCTCAAGTGCGATGGCAAAACGCTCCTCTTCTTCTACGCCCCCGGCTACGTGAGCCGCGCGTCGGGCCTGAAGGAGAGCAACATCCAAACGACCACCGGGATCGCCGTTTCCCGGAAGCCCGGCAACGAGCTGATGCAGTACCAGGTGACCAACACCGAGCACGCGATCACCCGGGGGCTGCCGGAGGGCGCGAGCTGCAAGTTCCAGCCGTTCGGCTACGCGATCTCGCGCGAACTCCACCCCCCGGAGCTGGCCCCGGTGTTCTTTGTCGAGGACCCGGCCGCGACGGTGCTTGGCACGTATCCCGACGGCACGGCCGCCCTGGCCGTCAAGGAGATGCCCGGATGGAAGTCCGTCTACTCGGCCGTTCCCCGCATGGACGCGACGCTCCTGCGCGGCCTGGCACGCTACGCGGGCGTTCATCTCTACTGCGACCGCGACCTGGTGATGAAAGTCGACAACCGGCTCCTGATGCTCCACAATGGGTACGAAGGCGACCTCCAGTTAGAGATTTCGCTACCCGAAGAGAGCCGGGTTGAAGACGCCTACACCGGCGACCTCATCACCCCAAACGGCAGATCGTTTCCCGCGAGCTTACCCAAGATCACCACCCGGCTCTACTGGCTCCGTCCGCCGCAAGAGGCGCAAGAGAGATGATGTAGCAGCCCGTTGAAAAAGTGGTCCTCGGCGATTTGGGTGCCACTGCTGGCTTGTCCAGCAGTGATTTTCGGGAGAATCTGCACAGCACTGCTGGGCAAGCCAGCAGTGGCACCCTTTTTCAACGGGCTGGTAGGAGGACGGAATTCGCGAAGGATCACTCCGCCTTTTCCGGCAGCTTGCTGGGAAACAGGGTCGCGAAGATGACCACACAGAGGGCGCACAATGCGGTGCAGCTTAGCCAGATGCTGGTCCAGTCGCGGGTGAGCGTCTCGCCGGCTCCGCTGGTGAACCACTGGCCGACCTGGCCGCTGACGAATCCGCCGACGAAGAACCCCAGCGCGACGACGAACGTGCCGTACAAGGTCTGCATGCTCCCCCGCACGTCTCTCGGGGCGATCCGGTCGACGTAGATGTAGGCAACGGCCAAAAAGCATCCGAAGCAGAAACCGTGCAGGGCCTGGCCGGCGGCGGCGATCGCCAGCATGCCCTCGAAGGGGAGATCGAGGCTGAACACGAGCGTGAACAGCAGGCAGCGGAGCGTGTACGCCGTAACGCCCAGGAGGAGCGTCCGCTTGAATCCCAGCTTCTTGATCATAAGCCCCAGCACGGCCAGCACGCCCAGCTCGCACACCTGCCCGATCGAGCTGATGCTCTGCTCGTAGGCGCCCCAGCCGCCCGTGTCGAGGATCTCCCGCATAAACGGACTGTACCAGACGACGACGAACTGGTGCGCGATCGCGATCAAGAAGCTGACGACCACCAGCACCAAGAGGTGCCGGCTGCGCAACATCGAGATCACCACGCCCGGCGCGTACTTGCGGTCTTCGCGCTTTAGGGCCGGCGTGTGAGGCAGGCTCAGGCAATAGAACGCCATCACGATGCCGGCGATGCCCGAAAGCGCGAACGCGAACGCCCTGGCGTGGTCGAGCGCCTCGCCCTCCAGGCCGCGCAGCCACCAGAACTCGACCAGGTAGGCCGGCACGATGAAGCCCAGGGTGCCAAACAGCCGCACCCAGGGGAACTCCATGTCGCTGTTCCTGAGATGCTGGAAGGCAAGGGAGTTTGAGAGCATCATGGTGGGCACGTACAAGACGGAATAGACCGTGCCCAGGACGATCACCGGCCAGACTTCCGACTGCACGCAAAGCGCCAACATCAGCACTCCGCCCAACAGGTGACAGAACGCCATCACGCGCTCGGTGGCGAACATCCGGTCGACGAGCTGGCCGATCACGAAGGGGGCGAGAATCGGCCCGACCGCCAGGGCCGAGCTGAAGATGCCCACCTGCATGCTCGTGAACCCGAGCGCGTCCTGCACGTACACCGACGCGATCGGCAGATAACTCCCCTGCACGAAGTACTGCAGGAACATCATCAACGAAAGACGACCGAGCAAGGGAGACGACGAACTCGCCGAAGGAGCCACCTGGGGACCGTTTTCTGTCGTCATGATCGGCTTCCCGAGGGCAATGTTCCCAAGTTGGAGCTTGGGAAC
>JBDRTC010000858.1:0-10791 GCA_043824335.1 Planctomycetota bacterium
TTGCCCGTCTTGGGAAACGTGATCGTCGAGGGCAGCCCGCCCAGCTTCTTGGCGTCGTGCTTGACGACATAGGCCGGCGTGGCGACCGTTCCGTCCCAAGGTTCCGCTCGCGGTTTTTCCGCGGATGTGAACTCGAGCCGCAGGCGTCCGTCGCTCGTTTCCGGTAGTTGCACAATCACGGTTCCCGCGATCCGCTCCCGGGGATCGTAATCGGCCGCGGGGACGAAATGAAAGGGCACTTCCCGGCCGTCGACGACGGCGACCGCGCGAATCCCTTCCGGCGCGACCGCGTCCAGCTTGCACCAGCGGGCGGCCCCGGTCAGGTCGGCCGTGGAGACGACGAGCCCGTCGGCCGGTGCGTTGTCGACCAGAAGCAGCACGTGGTCGGCCCGGGCGTGGGTGAGCACGACGAGAAGCAGCGTGGAGAATCCGAGTGCTCGAACTGCGTGACGCATGGGTGCGCTCTCCTTCTGCGAGGCGAAGCCGCTAGCGGCTATCGCGGACGTGCGTTCACTTTTCGTGACTTTTCAGCCGTTTCAAACCACATCGCGCGCCACGCGCGCAACCTCGGTCCCAAGCTCTGCTTGGGACCGGACTTCCGCCAATTCCTGTCCTGCGATTGTTCCCAAGCAGAGCTTGGGAACAAGTTAGGGGGTCCGCCGCGACCGGAATTATCCCTTCGTGATCTGCGTGAATCGTTCGGTCTGCTCCTTGATCGCCCGCTCGGTGGGGAGACGCTCCATCGAGCTGGCGCCGTAGAAGCCGTCGACGGCGGCGCAGTGCTTGAGGATGTACTGGGCGTCGTCGGGCTCGGCGATCGGTCCGCCGTGGCAGAGGATGATCACTTCGTCGCGGGCGCGCTTGGCCGCCGCCACGATCTCGTCGATCGACGCGACGCACTCGGCGAGCGTCTTGGCCGTTTGGGCGCCAATCGAGCCGGCGGTGGTCAGGCCCATGTGGGCGACGATAATGTCGGCCCCGGCTTCGGCCATCTGCTTGGCCTCGACGGGGTTGAACACGTAGGGAGTGGTCAAAAGCCCCATCCGGTGGGCCAGGTGGATCATCTCCACCTCGCGCTGGTAGCCCATGTTCGTCTCTTCGAGGTTCGCCCGAATCGTGCCGTCGAACAGGCCGACGGTGGGAAAATTCTGCACGCCGGCAAAGCCCGCGGCCTGGACCTCGCCGAGAAAGCGGTCCATCAGCCGCATCGGGTCGGTGCCGCAAACGCCGGCCAAAACGGGCGTGCGCCTGACCACCGGGAGCACCTCGGCGGCCATTTCGAGCACGATCGCGTTAGCGTCGCCGTAGGGGAGCAACCCGGCCAGCGAGCCGTGGCCCGCCATGCGGAACCGCCCGGAGTTGTAGATCACGATCAGGTCGATGCCGCCGGCCTCCTCGAACTTGGCGCTGATGCCCGTGCCGGCCCCGCCCCCGATGATCGGCTTACCCTGGGCGATCTTCTCGCGGAATCGTTTGAGGATGTTGGTTCTCGATTCGGCCATGGGGTGCTCCTGGTTGTGGGATTGGTCTTGTGATTGGGTGGGCTGTCAACGCAGTGCCGAGATCAGCGTTTCAGACTATCGAGCAACGTCTCGGCGCACCGCCGGGCGAACTCGGGATCGTTCACGTTACAGTCCATCTCGACGACCGGGACCTCGGGCCGCAGATTGCTCTTCATCGCGTCGAAGAGGGCCTGGTTTGCCTCGGGCCACCAGAAAGAGCCGCCGGGGGCATCGATCACGCTGAGTCCCTTTAGCGGAATCAAAACGGTCACCGGGCCGGTGCTCAGGTTGATCTTCTCGGCGAGGATCTCGCCCAGCCGGCGGCACTCGTCGGGGTCGGTCCGCATCAGCGTGATGTTGGGATTGTGCTGGTAGAACCTCCGGCCGTCGAACTGCTTGGGCACGGTTTCCGGGGCCCAGAAGTTGACCATGTCCAGACACGCCGGGGTGACGATCGCCGGCACGCCGTTTCGGGCGGCGGCCTCCAGTCGCGTCGGACCGGCGGTAAAGACGCCGCCGACCAGCTCGTCGGCCCATTCCGTGGTGGTGATGTCGAGCACGCCGGCGATCAGCCCGGCCTCGATGAGGCTCTCCATCGTGCGTCCGCCCGTGCCGGTGGCGTGGAAGACGAGCACCTCGTAGCCGGCCTCCTCCAGGATCGCCTTGGCCGCTTCCACGCACTGGGTCGTGTTTCCGAACATCGAGGCGGCCACCAGCGGCTTGTCGTCGCCCGGGGGGACGTCGGTTTCGAGCATCCCGCAGATGGCCCCGGCCGCCCGGGCGAAGACTTCCCGGCTGATGCGGTTGACGCCCGAAACGTCGACGATGCTGGGCACCATCACGATGTCTTTAACGCCCACGTAGCCCGACACGTCGGTGCCGGCCACCGTCGAGACCATCACCTTCGGCACGCCCAGCGGCAACGCCCGCATCGCCCGACAGGCGACCGAGGTGCCCCCGCCGCCGCCCAGGGCCATGATGCCGTCGAACCGTCCGGCGGCGTAGAGTTCGGCCGCCACGCTTTCGGCCCCTTGGGCCATTGCCGCCACGGCCTCGCCCCGGTCGTTTTTCTCGACCAGCTCGTCGATGTCGACGCCCGCCGCCCGGGCCACTTCCCGGCGGGAGACATCCGGCTCGACCGCCGGTGGCCCGAGCACGCCCACGTCGATCAAGAGCGTCTTGTGACCCCGGGCCTCGATGCACTGCTTCACGAAGCCGTACTCAAGCCCCTTCGTATCCAGGGCGCCCAACAGGGCAACGGTCTTGGCCATGGCACGTCCTCCTCGCAGGGACCCGCGGATTTCCTCCCGCCGCCGCTTGCGCCGTCCACGCCGACGACGGATAGTTATACACGACCGAACCACCGCAACGCGAGAGGGGGAGGGGTGAGAGGTGAGGGGCGAGGGGTGAGAGGTGAGGGGCGAGGGGTGAGGAATCAGAAGCTCGCGTTGGTTCGGCAGTTGTACTGCCGAACCTCCACTGGCCTGCCAGGGTGCGGCAGTGCAACTGCCGCACCAACGGCGGTCGACCGCTCAACGTGCTGGATTTGCGGTGCGCTTGTCGGTTAGCGGCCGACGGTACGTCGGCCCGATGTGCGACGGACGCTCGCCGCCCTACCGGAGCGCCACCAAGCGATACCGCCGCACGCCGCCGTCGACATCCGGGAAACGGTAGTCGGCCAGCGTCACCAGCCCGTCCCCCGCACAGGCCGACCACTGGGCTTCGGCCAATCGGCTCAGCGTCGGATCGTACCGGATGCCTTGATCGCCCACGTTCTCGGCCAACAGGACGTGCGTGAACCCGGCCTCGCGGAGCGTGCGGCTGAAATCGGCCGGGTCGGTGATCTGCCGGTCGTACCGGGTCGCCCGTCGATAGACGTTCTCCCGAGTCACCCGGCATTGGAAGTGGAAAGCCCGATAGTCCTGGGTGAGAAGCTGGGCCTCGGCGGGAAACCACTGGTTCGACACCTCGGCCGCCTGCCAGGTCGGCTCGTGTCGCAAGAGATAGTCCTCTCGGCTTTCAAGCCCCAAGGCCACGGCCACTTGGTCGCCACAGCGGGCCAGTGGAACGACCGCGTAAAGCGCGAGGATGCCGGCGAACGCCGTGCCGGCAGCCAGGCGTGGAACAAGCGGGAAACGCCCCATCTCGATCCACACCCACACGACCGCCACGCTCAAGAGCGGCACCACCGGCAAGAGAAATCGAACGTTCTGTCGCAGCAAGTACCAAAGGACCCCGTAGACCAAGCCCACGCCCAACAAAATGCCCAGCCCGCGGAGCCGCCGTACGACGAGCACGCCGGGTACGGCTGCCAAGAGCAGCACTCCGAGCTGATGTCCTCGGCCTCCGAACCGCTCGGGGTGCATCGTGACTTGCCAAGGGGCCACGATCGCTCCCAAGGGATTGCGGCCTAGCGGCGACTTGCTCGCCGGCAACGTCTCGTGCTGGTCGGTTCCGCCCGGGCTGGTGCTCGGGAACACTTCGCTCAAAAACGGATAGACCGGGTTGCCGCGATGCCAGGCCGCGCGCACGTACCACCATCCGCCCACGCTGATCGCCACTACGGTGACGATCGCCGCCGCCTCGAGCACGGACCGTCGCCGCGGGGCGTGACGCCAGAAGATCCAAACGGACGCGATCGCCACGGCCGCGGCGAAGACCATGGCCAGGTACTTCGTGCCCAGGGCTCCCCCGGCAGCCAGCCCGGCCAGCACGAACCAGCGGCGGCTCTCTCCGCCCGCCACGCCCCGCCACCAGGCGGCCACGGCCAGCGTGACAAAGAGCACCAGGGCGACGTCGTTCAGCGGGGCGGTCATCTGGTTGTTCACGCCGGGGACCAGAACGACCGTTGCCCCGGCCCACCAGGCCCAGGGCCGTCCCACGAGCGGCGTGGCCAACACGACCGTCGCCAGCCCCAACAGCACGCCCAAGCCCCAGTGCACGAGTTGGGCGGCGACGCCCCCGTCCAGCGCGAGCGCCCAGAGATACCACATTTCCGCGAGCAGCGGGTACGTCGAGTTCTCACTGTAGGGCAGATACCCGACCGCGTGGTCGGCCAGGAACGCCTTGGGAAGCTCCAGGTGATAGCAGAGCGCGTCGCCGGCGGTCGGCGGAGCCATGGCCGAAACCAGCGATCCCAGGCACGCCAACGCGGCCAGCAGCAGGATTCCGCCGGTCATCCACCTCGGGGGAGAAGGCCAAGGGACCGGTGGGCTTTCCCCGGCAGCGGTCGCTTCGTCGCGTTGGCGGCTGCACGCGGCCACAAGCTGCCCAATCCCCCAGAAAGACGCCGCCACCGAGAGCACGCCGATCAGCCACGGGTACAGGAGGCCGACCAGCCCCAGCGCAGCCAAAAACATCCCGGCCGCGACCAGACCCGCCGCCAGGCTCCACACGGCCGTCGACAACCGGTCCTCCTCGCCCACGCCAAGCCCACGGACAATCGGGCGTCCCAGGCCGTACGACGCCAGTGCGATGGTGGCCAGCGAAAGGAGCGAGAAGAATGGGGCGAACATGGGAAATGATGAATGCTGAAGGATGAAGGATGAATGGACGGACGGAAGTCAAGCGCGTTTAGCGGCCGCCGGCACGGCGGCCTTTCTTACGGAAACTAAAGCCATCCCAACATCGTGGCGAGGTAGACCCCGGTGACAATCACCACCCAGCCGGCAAAGATCCACGCGCGCCAGGCCGCTACCGGTGGAGCATTTTCGTTCGGCCTTGAGCCCTGATCGAGCAGCGTCCAGGCGACCAGGCGGTGCGCCCCGTGCATACGCCGACGTCGCCCGACTGCCTTCGGGTTGCTCCGGCCGAGCGGTGCAATCATCGTCGTCCTCCTTTCGGCCAAGCGGGACGGACTAACGATTGCACGGTGTATTAGGGTGCCACGGGCATCTTGCCCGTCGACTGGCGAGACGCCAGTGGCACCCGACCGTGCAGGCTTCTCCTTGTCCCGCTCAGGCTCTGCGTGGGTCTCGTACCTCGATCCACCCTACCTGCGTCAAAATCCCAATACGTGGAGTTCCTCGCTCCTGCGCTGAACAGTCCGGCGGCACTCTGCCTCCACCGTTTCGGAAACCCGCCCTGGCGCCAATCCCCGCATGCACGGATGGTCCCGCCAAGGGCAGCGCCGGCGGTGGCACGGAGAACACTCGACCGGGTGCCGCAGCACGCAGACGTTCTCGCCGCACGGCTGCCATTGCCGCGGGCTGTTCGTGCCGCTAAAGAGAACGACCGCGGGCGTGCCCACCGCGGCGGCCAGATGGGCCGGTCCGGAGTCGGCGCCCACGAACAGGTCGGCCTCCTCCAACGCCGCGGCCAGCTCCTCCAGCCCCAACCGACCGGTCCAATCCAAAACGCCGGGACACGGTTGCCGCTCGAGGATCGCCCGGGCGATTCGTCGGTCGTCCGGGCCACCGACCAGCACGACCCGGGCGTTCAGCCGGACCACCAGCCGGCCGACAAGCTCCCGCCAGTGCTCGAGCGGCCACTGTTTGGCCGGAGTGCCCGCCCCCACGTGCATGACGATTCGAGGCCCGTCGGGGTTTGAGAGGGGGAGAGCCCCATTTTCCCTGCGGGAAAATCGGGACAGTCCCCGAGTTAGTCTTTGACCGCCCCTTAGGCACGATTGGGCCAGCATCGCGGCCACGCGCCTGCGCGACTCGTCGGACGGGCGAAACACCGGCCGGGGGACTTCGTCCGCCGCTTCGGGATGAATGTCCAACTCGGCCAGCAGGGCCATCCGCGACTCGACCTCGGGCCGGTCGACGACGAAGCGGGGACTGTCGGTCAGGAGAAACCCGCCGCCGCCGCAGTTCCAACCCAGCCGCCGCCGCGCCCCGCTGAGCCAGAGGATTACGGCGTGCGGGAACTCGCCGCGGACGTCGATCCCCAGGTCCACGCGCCGACTCCGCAATCGGCAGCCCCACCAGAGCATCGAGGCAATCCATCCCAGGCGGCTCGCGCGCCCAAAACGGTTCACCCGGCAAACGTGAACGCGATCGATCTCCGCGACCGCCTCGAAAAGCTCTCGGCCGGCCGGGCCGGCAAGCACTTCGATCGAGGCCTTCGGATATCGCTTTCGCAAGGCGGGAAACATGCCCGTGGAGAGGATCGCGTCGCCCAGGTGGTCGAGTTGGATGAGAAGAATCGCGCGGGGGTCGACGAAAGATTTCGTCGTCCCCGGCGGGCGGCCCGTGGCTACCAGGCCTTGTCGGAAAACCCTGCGTTCGGGTGGCATGGCGTCGCTTGCGTCGCCATGTTTCCCGCGCACATGCCCACGCTTCGCGAGGGCATGCCACCCTGGCAGCAACCAGTGAACCAGTTTTCCGACAAAGTCTCGCACGGCCACGCCCCTCAAGGCTCGGATCATCCCGAACACGAGGGATCCGACGAAGTCGATTGCGGTAAACAGAAGCCGCCAACGCAAGCGCACGTAGCGATACCCGCCTAGCGGGCGTCGTCGAAGCCGGCTGTTCGATCTCGGGCTGAGCACGTCAGATCACCTTTCGATAGCCCTCGCGCGAGGCCCGGGCGGCCGCCGTCCAGGAGAAGCTCTCTTGGACGTGCCGGGCCAGGGCCGGGTTCCGTCCGAGGCCAAGCGCTCGCAGCACTTCGTGTCGAATCCCCGCCAGATCGTTTGGTTTCACGTAGGCCGCTTTCGGGCCGAAGTACTCGCGGGCGCAGCCGCCTTCGGGAAGCACCAGCGGCACGCCCGACATGCCCGCTTCCAGCGCGACCAGGCCCGGCGTCTCGTACCAGCTCGCAAGCACCAGGCACGCGCAGGCGGCATACGCGGAGGCCAGGAGCGGATCGTCGTGCTCCAATCGCCCTACGAATCGCACCTGCCCGGCCTCGGCGGCGCGGCGGCATCGCCGGGCGTACCACTCGTATCCGGGCACTGCGTCGCCGAGCACGACGATGGGAACCCTGACGCCCCGCATCGCCCGGAGCAGGCCGAGTTGATTCTTGCGGGGTTCGATCCGCCCGGCCGAGAGGACGAAATCGCGCACGCCGGCGAGCCGGATGAACGGCTCGGGATCGGCCCGGGAAAATCGCTCGTCGGCCCCGTTGGGCACAACGTGGATCCGCTCGGCGGGCACCTGAAAGTAGCGGACAAGCTGCTCCGCCTCGGCGTTCGAGTTGGGCATCACCAGATCGACCGCATGGTAGAGCCGTCGCCGCCAGGAAGGAAGCCGCGGGCACCCGGCCCGGGCCAAAAAAGCGGCCGAGGCGGCCAGCCGCTTCACCGCCGACCGCGGTTGGCGCCAATAGCTGGCTAGGTCGAACCAGGCAATCGTCGACAAAACGACCGGCACGTTTTGCCGATGCGCAGCCTCCACCACTTCCAGATGCTCCGGCAGGCTGCCGAACAGGTGCAGGCAGTCGGCCCCCCGGAGCCGCTCTTCCCATGGTCTCCACAGCCGGGCGCGGACCCCCACGGACTCAAGCGCCCGGGCCGTTGCGAGCATCTGAATCTCGCCGCCGCCGGGGCAGTCCAAGGCGGTGAGCTTGCCCGCGAGGAGGACGTTCGGCCAACTTGGGGACTGTCCCAATTCTCGCGCAGCGAAAATGGGACTGTCCCCTTTCGGTATCCGGCGAGTTGCATTGGGCATGATGGGTCTCATCGGCTAGTCGCCCAGGAATCGTCGCAGCGTGCGTTTTGTCCAATTCCGCCAGTCGCCGGTTCCGATCTCGTCGATCGGCGTGACCCGCTCCCAGTCGATCAGTTGTCGCACCCGGCCGCGGAGACCGTGAGCCCGATCGAGCCGCACCGGGCTCACCGACGGGTGGGCCCCGCGCGTCTCGTACGCCAGCGATTGGGGCGAGAACCGCACCCCGCGGTCGTCCAGCGGCATCAAGGCGACGTGTGGCCCACGATGGTATTCCACGCCGATGCGGTAACCGGCGGCCGTTCGGTGGAGCATGACCGTGTACCGGCCCTTGCCGCGGGTGACGGTGAGCCGAACCTGGGCGCGCGCCCGCCACCACCGGGCCAGCTCCGTGAAAGTCGTCTTCCAGAGGGCGCCAAAGCCGGAGGCCGTCTCGAACACCCGGCTGAGCAACTGCGGGTAACGCCCCAGTCGGCCGGTCGGGTGCCCGTAAAGAAAGACCGGCTCGCCGGCCCGGTACGCGGCCCGCACCAACTGGTCGAAGTGCTCGACGGCCCGATCCACGGCGGCGGCCCTGGCCTCCGCTGCCTGCGAGTCGTCCCGGCGGTCTCGCGCGACCGCTTCGAGGAAAAGCCCCAAGCAGATCGGGTGGACCGGAATCTGCAGCACGTCGCCGCCGGCCACGAAGAAGGGCAGCTCGTCGTAAGCCAGGCCGAATTCAGAGCTGTGGGTAACGCCCAGCGTTTCCAGGGCCAAGAGCAGGCGGCGGTGGAAACGTCCGTGCGGGGCGGTGAAGCCCGAAGGCTCGATCCCCGCCGCCCGAAGCACGTCGATGCCGCGGCCGATGTTCCTCAGGTTCTCCTCCGCCGTGCGGTAGGTGTGGTGCCAATAGGCGTGCGACCCCACGTCGAGCCCTCGCAGCCGGGCCAGCGCGCGCGGGGCCCCCGCGTACGCCGCCCCGCCTACAAAATGGCTCGTCGCCTGCTCGTGCCCGGCGATCGCCTTCATCACGGCCTCGAAATCGCCCTGGTCGTATTGATCGTAGTCGATCCGGAAGCTGAGCGCGCTTCGATAAGGAAAGGGAAAGGCCGACACCCGAAGCCACACGCCGCCGGCCCGCTCGATCCTCGCGCGGAGCCGTTCGACAAGCCCCCGGCGGACGGCCCTCTTGTCGACCCGGGCGACCTGCTCGGTGAGCGTCAGCCCGGCGATTTGCCAGCGGTGCAGTGCCGACCGCTCGTCGACGAGGGCCTGGAACGGGTCTTCGTCGAACTCTCGACGCAAGACGTCCACGTCGACGCCGATCTGACCGGCGGCCGGTGGTTCCTCGGCGGCAGTGCGCGAATCGAATAAAAGGAAGCGACCCTCGGGCGGCCCGGGACGGCGGTCGCGCGTGGGAATGCCCTCTTGCTCCAGAACCTGTCGAAGTCCCTGTGGGACGACGCCCAGGATCAGCGGCAGCAGGGGGAGTCGCATGTTGGCCATGATGGAGGGTTTCAACCGGAGGTGTTTTCGAAGCTACGGCCCGTCCCCAAGAGATTCGAGCGATTCGCGATTCGTCGACACCAGCCCGAAGCGCCAGCGAGGGACGTCCCTCGCACGCCATCTTCCCTCGCTTGCGCTTCGGGCTGGTGTTACACAATTCCCGGGACCGGCCGGAGCAGTCGGTTGAGCGGACTGCCAGAGCCGGCGATGACGCTCGGCCAACACCCACTCCGAGAGCCCGCTCAAGAAACAGAAGGCCCAGCCCTCCGGACCGTCCAGGAACCCACGTTTCCAGACGAGTCGCCGGAACACCTCCCGGGCCGGCTGAATCCACGCGTCTCGCCGGCGAGGCCGTCGAGCGGCCTCCACCCGAGCCCGCGCTTCGAGCATCGTGTAGCGGTGCATCTTGGCCAGAAAGGCGTCGAGGTCGGGGAGCGTCTGGTGCCGGAGCCAGCCCTGGAGTCGCCCCACGCCCCCCGAAACCCGGAGCTGTTCGTGAACGCTGCCGACCCAATGGGCGGCCTCTCGGCGCACGAGCCGCACCGGGCAGTCGTCCTGCGTGCCCGAAGCGCGAAACGTGCGTCCGAAGATCGAGCTGCGGATCGGAATCCGGAAGCCGGCGTACCGGGCGCGTTCTGTTTCACGTTGGACCTCGGCCGCCAAGCGCGTGCCGGGACGCTCGTCGGCGTCGATCGAGAGGACCCACTCGCCGGTGGCCAGAGCGAGGGCGTGGTTCCGCTGCCTGGCGAACGTGTCCAGCAGTCGCACCGACACGCGGCAACCGTGCGATCGGGCCACCGCCGCCGTGGCGTCGGCCGACTCGCCGTCGACCACCACGATCTCGTCGACCCAATCGAGCCGGGGCAACAACTCCGCCAGGTTCTCCGCTTCGTCCAGCGCGATGATCGCCGCGGTGATGGTCGGTCGATCGCTCATCCGTTTCCTCCCAGCCGCCGCGCGACCAGCACGTATCGGGCGATCCATCGCAGGTTGTAGTAGGCCGCCACGACGCACAACTCTTCAAGAAGCCACCCGCCGGCCAGCGCCACGGCCAGCAGGTGTACGCGCACGTCGGCGTTGCCGGGCAGGTGATAAGCGGCCCGAAGGACGAAAAGCGGGACAGGTTCGCTTTCTGCCGAGCTCCCCTCGTACCTCAGGACTCTTGAACTGGGTGGTTGGGTGGCACTGGCGTC
>JBDRTC010000859.1:0-5359 GCA_043824335.1 Planctomycetota bacterium
CCCCGAGTAACGCTCTATTGCACGTCTAATCCAACAAAACTCGATGTTTCTGACGGCTATTCGTCCCTGCCGGGCAAATCTTGCCCGCCGCGGCAACAAAACCCAAGAAAACGGGCGAGTCGCCGTCACGGGTCATCAGATATAACCCCGCCACGGCGGTCAAAGGTCGCGGATACAGAAGCACAACATCGCCAAGCTGATCGACAAGACCGTCGGGATGCCGTAGCCCAGCACAACCCGGGTCAGCGAAAAATCCTCGAAGTCCTTGCCGTCAAAAAAGTTAGGCTCGGACTGGACCGGCCTTTGAGGCTGCCCGCCGCCGAGACCGCTGAGAAAGTTCTGGGCCTGGCGAGACAGTGCCTCTATCTCCTCGCTGCTCGCCTCGCTGGGCGAGTCCCCCTCGACTTCCTGCCAGGGTTGTCTCAACAGCGTGGGAATCGCCTGATTCAGGGCGATCGGCGAAAACTCCTCCAGCCGAAAGGCGTTCAACATCCCGTTAACCGGATACCACAAGACAAGGAGGACCACTAAGGCAAAAAGGGGGGTTCGCAGCAGGGTCCCCACCAGGAACGCCAGTGACACCTGAAACACGAGCACCAGCCCCACCACACCCAACGCGGCGGTGATGCCGTACAATGTCACCGTGTCCTCGGGCACCATCGGCCGTTCCACGGCGCTCAGCAGGCAGATGAACGCGATCGTCACGATCAGGTAGGGGACCACGACCACCGCGACCCTCGCCGACCAAGTGGCCAACAGGTATTCGTACCGGGTGATCGGGCGGCTCAGGATCCCATCGGCCAGCGCCTCGGCCCGAGAGCCGGAAACCGGACTGACGCCCAACACCATCACCACCAGGAACCAGGGGAAGACCAGATAGGGGAACAGAAGCGAGGCGATCAACGGGGCCGTCTGGAAGTGGGCCCAGTTGCTCATCGTCAATAGGAGCGTCAACAGCACGGTGCCGCCCAGCCAAAGCCGCACCAGCCAGCTTCCCAGGAGCGAGCGGAGGTCATGGCGAAGAATCGCCCAAAACGGCATCATCCGCGTGCTGAACGTCAAGGTCAAACCGTTGGAATCCATGGGCTACATCCTCTTGGAGCAACTGCAAATAGGCGTCTTCGGTTTCGTTCTGGCCGGAATGGATCGACTGGACTGAGAGATTGCCGGATTCGACCATCTTCAGCACGTTGGCCAGGGTGTCGGCCCGGCTCCGGGCGTTTGTAA
Source organism: Planctomycetota bacterium (assembly GCA_043824335.1). Classification (GTDB taxonomy): domain Bacteria; phylum Planctomycetota; class Planctomycetia; order Pirellulales; family Thermoguttaceae; genus JBDRTC01. Next base: position 1,228 of record JBDRTC010000859.1, read on the forward strand.
CTCGCGCCACCAATGTCTTCCCCGCGTGCACCCGCGCTTCCACGCCTTCCAGGGCGTTGACCTGCTGGGCCAGCCGGGTGACGTCGTCGCTTGAGCCTTCCAGGTCGAGGCGGAATTCGTCGCGCTGGAGGCGGCGTGTCATGTCTTGCATCGAGCCGGTGAAGATCATCTGGCCTTCGTGCATCACGCCCACGTGGTCGCAGATCTGGTCGATGTCGCTGAGGATGTGGGTGGCCACGACCACGGTCCGGGTCTTTCCCAGCTCGCGGATCAGGTCGAGGGTGAAACGTCGGGCCGAAGGGTCCAAGCCGGCGGTGGGCTCGTCCCAGAGCAGTAGCGGCGGGTCGCCGACCAGGGCGGCGGCGATTCCCAGGCGCGTGTTCATTCCCGTGGAGAACGTGTGGATTCGTTGGTTGGTGGCGCCCAACAGGCCCACGGCACGCAAGAGCGAGGCAAACCGCGGCTTGCGAACCTCGCTGGGAAGACGGTAGAGCTGGCCGAGCAGGTCCAGGTACTCGGTGGGCCGGAGGTTGCCCGGCAAAGTCGGATTGGTGGGCAAGTAGCCGATCATGCGGCGGACACCCACCGCGTTGGCCCCGCAGGGATGCCCAAAAACCTCTACCCGGCCCGCCGTGGGACGCTGAAGCCCCAGCAACAGCCGGATCGTGGTTGTCTTACCCGCCCCGTTTGGGCCCAGGAGACCGAAAATCGACCCCCGGGGCACCTCGAGGGTCATGTCGTTGACGGCAATCAGCCGGTTGCCGTAGATTTTCGTCAAGTGCTCGGCACGGATCGCCAGTTCCACGTTCGGCTCCTCTTTGTGCTGTAAGGGGCGATACTCCGACGGCTTCCGCCGGGCAGCGACGGACTATTCGATGGAGGGGAACCCTCAAATGGGTGGAGTCTACATAGCCCTCCTGGCCCGGGTTCTGAAACGGTATTCGCTCCGGCTCATTAAATCTTGTCTTCCTGGCCGCTAAAATGAAAGCAAAACACGGAAAATTTCCCTTCTCGCTCGAACGAACGGGAGAGTCGTTACCATGAAGCGCAATCGCCGGCGGTTCCTGAAATCTGCCACGGCGTTGGCCGCGGCCTCGACGGTGGCGATTCCCGCCATGGCCCGGTCGGCCCAGAGCCCCAACGACCGGTTTCGGGTGTCGGTGATCGGGATGCGCCGCGGCCTGGCTCATGCCCTGAGCCTGGCCCGCATGGGCAAGGAGGGCGAGAACGTCGAGGTCGTGTCGGTTTGCGATTGTGACCTGAAGACGGCCGATGCGGCGGCCAAGCGCCTCGAGAGCGAATTCGGCAAGCGGCCGGCAACCGTCCAGGACTTGCGGGCGGTGATGGCCGACAAGTCGATCGACGCCGTGAGCATCGGCACGCCCGACCACTGGCACGCGCCGGCGGCGATTTGGGCCTGTCAGGCGGGCAAGGACGTTTTCGTCGAGAAACCGATGGCCCACACGGTCGAAGAATGCCGCAAGATGGTCGAGGCGGCCCGAAAGTACAAACGCATGGTGCAGGTCGGCACGCAATGCCGTTCCAGCCCCAACATCATCGAAGGCGTCAAGAAGGCCCGGGAAGGCGCGATCGGCCGGATCTACATGGGCCGGGCGCTCTCCTACAAGGTCCACGGCAACCTGGGACGCCACGAGCCGGCCAAACCGCCCCGGGAACTCGATTGGAACCTGTTCGTCGGCGCCGCGCCGGAGCAGGAGTACAGCAACTTCCGCTACCGCCGCTGGTACTGGCTGAGAGACTTTTGTAATGGCGACATGGCCAACCAGCCCGTCCACCAACTGGATATCCTTCGCTGGGCAATGCAAATCGAGAAGCACCCGGTCAAGATCCAGTCGATGGGAATGCGATTGGTGCACGAAGACGATCGCGAGTGGCCCGACAACCAAACCTTCGCCTGCCAGTTCGACGACGGGCGCATGATCACGGTCGAGCACCGCAACTGGTGGACGCCCGCCGAAGCCGGCTTCCGCGACCCCTACCGCTTCCACGGCAACCCCGACGCCTGCGTGGGCGCCTTCCTCCTGGGCACGGAGGGGTTCATGATCTTTCCCGACTACACGAGCTACTACACGTTCCTGGGGCCGAAGCGGGAACTCGGGCCGCACGCCGCCATGCCGAACACCGACCAGCGATGGCACATCATGGACTCCGTCCACCATCCCAACTGGCTCAAAGCGTGCCGCAGCCGCAACCACGAGGACCTCAACGCCGACGTGCTGAACGGCCACATGGCCTCGACAATGCCCCTGCTTGGCAACATCTCGTACCTGACCGGCCGGACGATCGATTTCGACCCCGAGTCGGAAACCATCCAAAACGACGAAGAAGCCAACCGCTACCTCCGCAAGTCCTACCGCGCGCCGTTCGTCGTGCCCGAAGAGGTCTGAGGGGCCCTCCCGAGCTTGGCTCGGTAGAGCCCATGATTCTGCACTAACACGCGACCCGAACACGACACCACGAAAAGGAGTTCCCGATCATGACACAACAGGATGCACAAGACGCTCGTATCGGAGCGATCATCGGCGACGACGACGAAAGCACGTTCGACGACTGCGTGGCCAGTTTCTTCGATCACCTCACGACGGCTCTTCGGCTTCCCTGTGACGTCACTGGCATCGAAGACTTCCGTTGGGAGGAATACTATGTGCTCGGCCCCGGCGATCCCAGGGAATATGAACAACTTCGGAAGAACCAGCCATCGTATGAGGACACCTTCGAGCTTTTGGCTATTGAAGAGGATGTCGTTTCCGACTGGATGATGTACCACGGCGAAGATTTGGCGGGGCACGTCCGCCGAAAGTCCGATGGCAAGGAATTCTATCTTGGCCTCGCCGAGATTGAGGCCGTCGACAAGAAATCCACCAATTATCAACTACTGGATGATTACGCGGTCTGGTTCGTCAACAACCGCTAGAACACTGCCAACGCGAAGTGCTGCACGACAAGGCGCATGAAAACGGGGCGCCGGCGAAACGGTTGCCGGCGCCCCGGGCGCTGGTTTGCTGGGGCCGGGCGTGAAGGGGGCGTTAAGCGCTCGCGCTGCCGGCGGGGGCCGGCGCCTCTGCCTCCGGGTCCACCGGTTCGGGGATCGCCTCGGGCGGCAGCGCGGGGCGGACGTCGCCCGGGCCGGGGCTGCTCGCGGCCGGCTCGGCCGGTTCCGGGGCGGGGCTCGTGTCGTCACTCTCCGCCGGTGTCAGGCAGGATTCGACCGTCACCATGCACGGGTCCAAGGGGACTCGACAGCAGACCGTCCGCGGCACGCAGCGCGTGTAGGTGTAGGGAACCCGACGCTCCACGCAACGCGGCACGCGAACCGTCTCCTCGACCTCCACCATCCGGCAAACGCGAACCGGAACCTGCTCGACGCGCTCCTCGCAAACCGTCCGGTAGGTCGTCACGGGCACTTTGCGGACACACTCCTCGGTCACCGTCCGGCACACCCGCACCTCCTCCTGCTGCTGGACCCGCTCCACCACGGGGCGGCACACCGTGTACGGCACCTTGCGAACGCACTCTTCCTGAACCATGCGGCAGACCTTGTAGGGCACCATCCGGCAGACCTGCTCCGGGCAATAACTCGTCACCTCGACGGGCACCTGCCGCGTAACCACCCTCGGGACGTAGCTGGTTTGGGCCACCTGGATCGGCACGACGTTCGACTGCCAGGTCCGCCGCACCTCGTGGCGCCCTCGCGGGGTCTGCTCCCAGTACAGGCCCATCCGCCGCCACTCGACGTCGCCCGTGATCGGGTCCGTCATCCAGCCGGGGGTTTGCCACGTGAGGCGTGTCTGCGGCAGGCTCGGTTTGAAGACCGTCTCGTTGACGAATGTTCCCTGGTCCTGGTGCTCGGTGCGAAAGGTGGTGACCGGCTCGGTCACCGTACACGACTCGTTGCGGTAGACCGTCTGCTTCACGGGCCGAAGCACCGTCTGGCATTCCTGGCGCTCGCGTGTTTCCCAAACGGGCCGGCACACCGTGTAACGCTCTTCCCGCTCGCAATGCTCCTCGACGTAACGGACGCGGTTGTAGCTGCAGTCCCGCATTTGGGTCTCAACGACCGGACGGCACACCGTGTACCGCTCCTCCCGCTCGCTGGTTTCCGCCACCGGGC
>JBDRTC010000860.1:0-8619 GCA_043824335.1 Planctomycetota bacterium
GGAGGGCCGATTCGAGCGGCAGGCGAGTCGGCCGGACAAAAACAGGTCGTGGTCGACGTGCCGGGAATGGGCTTCGCCTGGGTCGGTGCCGGATCCGCCGGGCAAACGCCGCCGGAAAAGGGGAAACGCGAGAGAGGAAGATTAAGAAGGAGTAAGAAACCTGAAGAACGGCCCATGGCCGAGGAAAACGTCCTCCGAAACGAGTATTTCGAAGTGACGCTCGACCCGATCACCGGGGCCGTCCGGGCGGTCGACGACTACGTTTCCCGGGGCGCCCGGCTCGCCCAGCAGATTGCCCTGCGTGTGCCGACCCCCAACCGTTCACGGCAGGACGGCTGGGAGGAAGAGGATTCAGAAAGAGACTACTCGGTGATGGCGGCCGACGAGATCTCGGTCACCTCGGCCGGGCCGGTGGTCGGCCGGATCGAGTGTCGCGGACGGCTGGTCACCCGCGACGGCAAGCTTGCGGCCCGGTTTGTCCAGACGCTCGAGGCGCGGCGGGGCAGCCGGATCCTGGAGTGGAGTATCGATCTGGACCTCCAACGAGAGCCCGGGCCCAACCCCTGGAACTCCTACTACGCGGCCCGCTTCGCCTGGGACGACGCCGCGGCCGACGTCTATCGGGGCGTGAGCCTCTTCAACCGGCCCACGGAGCGGTTGCAAATGGAATCGCCGCACTTTGTCGACGTCCGGTCAGGCCGGAAGCGGATCACGATTCTTACCGGAGGACTCCCCTACCACCGCCGGATCGGGCTGCGCAAGCTCGACACGCTCCTGATCGTCCAGGGCGAAACGGCTCGCTCCTTCCGTCTGGGGATCGGCATCGACCTGACGCACCCGGTGCCCGCCGCGTTGGATTTCCTCGCCCCCAGACACGTGCAAGCCGAAGAGGCGGCGTCCGCGGCGACACCGTCGGGCTGGCTATTTCACGTCGACGCGAAGAACCTGGTTGCCACGCACTGGGAACCACTTTGGGCCGAAGACCGGGCCGTCGGGTTCCGTGTCCGTCTCCTGGAGACCGAAGGCCGCCGCTCGGAGGCACATCTGCGATCCTTCCGCCCGGTGAGCGTGGCACGGAAAATCGATTTCCAGAACGAGAAGCCGACCGAGTTGCCCGTCGAGGGCGACACGGTCACAATCGAGGTCAAAGCCCACGAGTGGCTCGAGGTTGAGGCGGAGTTTGCCGGGTAAGGATTGGACGAACAATAACTTCCCGATTTCCAGTTGGTGCGGTAGTTGTACTGCCGCGCCTCCGCTGGGCACATCTGGATCGTCACACATCCTCTGCACGGCGCCAACGGCTTTGAGCACGATCACGCATGATCACCACCATGCCCGGCCATTCTTCTTCTGGAAAATGATCCAGCGCTTGCAGGACGCGGTCGTGGATTCTCTGTCGGTTGGGCTGCCTCAGTCGCACGATCAGGATGCCGGCGTGCTCGCAATCACGGTGCGAGAAGAAACCCTTATCCGTGGTGATTAAGAGACGTTGTTCGTGCCGAGCGAGTTCCCACAAGTCTTGGTCAGAGCCCCCTTCGTCGGCCGTCCCTCGAACATCCCGCAAGTCGTGCCCGAGATTGGCCAAAGCGTTTACGGTCATCCGCGGGATGTTCTCATCGACGAGGACTCTCATTCCTGCCCCGTCGGCTGTTCCAAGGGCGTGACTTCTTCCTCAGCAAGCGAAGCGGCATACTCCAGGCAGGCAAGGATCGCTTCGCGTGAAAGCGACGGATACGCTTCGAGCAGGTCGTCGAAGCTGTCACCGTGGGCCAGCATGCCGAGGATCTGGTGGACCGGAATACGGGTGCCCTTGACGCAAGCCTGCCCATGACAGACACGGGGATCAATCGAGATGTGCTTGAATCTGTTCGTCATTTTCTCGCCCCGGTCTTTCTGTTGCTCCGACTTTTCACTATTCTACCTCCTGGGGCTGAGATCGACAAGAATGATCGTCACCATCGACGGACCTGCCGGAGCGGGAAAGAGCACGGTTGCCCGGGCGCTGGCTCGACGGCTGGGGTTCCGGTATCTCGACACGGGGGCCATGTACCGGGCGGTCGCCTTGGCCGGCTTGCGGCGAGGGCTCGAATGGGAGCGGCCCGAGTCGTTGGCCCAATTGGCGAGGCAACTGAAGATTGAACTCGTCGAGGATCGAGTCTTGCTCGACGGCGAGGACGTCACTGAGCCGGTTCGCACGTCGGAAGTGACCGCCGTGACGCGCCACGCCGCCGACAACCCGCAAGTTCGGGAGCACTTGGTCAGCCTGCAACGTGCGGCCGCGGCCGGCCAAGACGTGGTGACCGAGGGCCGCGACCAGGGCTCGATCGTCTTTTCTGATGCCGAGTGTAAGATCTTCCTCACGGCCAGCCCCGGCCAGCGTGCCCGGCGGCGCCTCGGCGATCTCGAGGCTCAAGGCGAAGCGAAGCCGCTGGACGAGGTGCTCGGGGATTTGAACTGGCGCGACCGGCAGGATGCCAGCCGGCCGGTCGGGGCACTCGTAAAGCCTCCCGATGCCGTCGAAGTCAATACCGACGGCCTTTCGGTCGACGAAGTGGTCGACCGTCTCGAATCGCTTGTCCGCCGTCGCCGCCGGCCCCCGAACAGGCGCTAGGGGTCTATCAAGGCTGTCTTAGTGGGTGCCGCGGGCATCTTGCCCGTGCTTTCACGGCAGCACTGGCGAGACGCCAGTGGCACCCAACCCCTCAGTTCGAGCTTGACAGACCACTAGACGGTGCGGACCGTACCCCGCCTGGCTCGCCCCCAAACCGACAGGCCGCAAGCGGGTCGACTCGGCCGGAAGAATCTTCCCATCTTTTTTGAAAACAAACACTTGGCGCGATTGTTCAGGGGCGATGTGTTTGCTATATTGGCTGGCTCTTCGAGGACCCGCAGTCAGCCCCTCGTGTTGGGGGGCCGGGTGGACGGGGAGTGGTACTAACTGCGCGTGGGAGCGGCAACCGGGCATTGTGCGGCTGCTCCCTGAAGCAGCCGACTGAACCGGCGGCCGTCTTCTCCGAACGGACGTTTCAGAAACTACATTATGGTCAACCGAAATCTGATTCGAGGACTCGATCTTTCCGACGACGAGTGGCAGCAGGAACTGGATTCGGCACTCGACGGTGCCCCGCCCGAGGAGTGGTTTGAGGCCGGCGACGACGTCGCCGTCAACCAGATTGTCGATGGTCGCGTGTTGCGCGTCGAGGGCGATTTCGTCCTGGTCGACGTGGGCTACAAGAGCGAGGGCATGATCGCGCGACACGAATGGGAGGAGGAAGAGGAGCCTCCTGAGCCGGGCCAATCGTTCAAGGTGCTCATCGAAGACATCGAGGACGTCTCCGTCCAGATGGACGATTCCCGCGGGATGATCGTCCTCAGCAAGCGCAAGGCCGAGAAGATCAGGGCCTGGCAGGAGGTGATGGCGAGCGTCAAGGAAGAGGACGTGGTCACCGGCATCGTCACCCGAAAGATCAAGGGAGGGTTGCTCGTCGACATCGGCGTGAACGTCTTTCTACCGGCCAGCCAGGTCGACATCCGTCGCCCCGCCGACATCGGCGATTACATCGGCCGGACGATCCAGTGCCTCGTGCTGAAGATCGACGAGTCCCGCCGCAACATCGTCGTCAGTCGCCGGGCGTTGATCGAGGCCGAGCGGGCCGAGAAGAAGGCCCAGTTGCTCGGCAGTATCGAAGAGAAACAAACCCGCAAGGGCGTGGTCAAGAATATCGCCGAGTTCGGGGCCTTTGTCGATTTGGGCGGCATCGACGGGCTGCTCCACATCACCGACATGAGCTGGGGCCGGATCAACCATCCTTCCGAGATGGTCTCCATCGACCAAGAGCTCGAGGTCGTCATTCTGCACGTCGACCACGAGAAGGAAAAAATAGCGCTGGGCCTGAAGCAAAAGACGCCCAGCCCGTGGGAAGACGTTAAGAACAAGTACCCCGTCGCCTCCCAGGTTCAGGGCACGGTCGTCAACGTGATGACTTACGGAGCTTTCGTCAAGCTGGAGGAGGGGATCGAGGGCCTGGTCCACATCAGCGAAATGTCCTGGACCAAGCGGATCAGCCACCCCAGCGAGCTTGTGCAAATCGACGACGAGATCACCGTCGAAGTCCTGGGCATCAACAAGGAGAAGCAGGAGATTTCCCTGGGCATGAAGCAGACCCAGGAGAACCCCTGGAATCAGGTGGCCGAGCGATATCCGCCGGGCTCCGACATCGTGGGCACGGTCCGCAACCTGACCAATTACGGGGCCTTCATCGAGATCGAGGAAGGGATCGACGGCCTGTTGCACGTGAGCGACATGTCGTGGACCCGCAAGGTCAGCCACCCCAACGAAATCGTCGAGAAGGGCAAGCAGATCGAGTGCAAGGTTCTTTCGGTCGACCAGGACCGTCGCCGGATCGCGCTGGGGCTCAAGCAGCGCAGCGAAGACCCCTGGACCAGAGACATCCCCGGCAAGTACGAGGCCGGCCAAATCGTGACCGGCAAGGTGACCAAGATCACCAACTTCGGCGTGTTCGTGGGGCTGGAAAACGGGCTCGAAGGGCTCTTGCACATCTCCGAGATGGCCGACCACAAGGTGGAAAACCCCGAGGAGATTGTTCAGGTGGGCGAGGAGATCCAGGTGAAGATTCTCCGCGTCGACCCCGACGAGCGAAAGATCGGCCTGTCGCGCAAGCGCGTCGAGTGGGCGGAGGAAGTCGAAGCCGCGGAGAGCGAATCCGCCGACCAAGGCCCCGCCACCCCGAGCGCACCGCCCGTGGAACTCAAGGGCGGCGTGGGCGACAGCTCGGGGCCGCTGATCAAGCCCATCAAGCCCGAAGCCGGGGAGCCCGAAGAGGAGCAGGCTTCGCCGGAGGTCGATTCCGGGGAGCAATCGGCGATCGAGCCGCTCGAGCCCGAAGCCGGCGAGCCCGAAGCCGGGGAGCCCGAGGCCGGCGAGCCCGAGGCCGGCGAGTCCGAAGCCGGCGAGCCCGAAGCCGGGGAGCCCGAAGAGGAGCAGGCTTCGCCGGAGGTCGATTCCGGGGAGCAATCGGCAGAATCCCAAGATTCGCCCGCCGGCCAGCCGGCCGAAACCGAGCCGTCCGCGGAATCGGAGGAGGAAAAAGGAGAGTAGCCGCCCTTCGGGTGCCCCAAGAAGCCAGACGTCTTCACGGCCCCGCCGGTCAATACCGGCGGGGTCGTTTTTTTCGGTATCTTCGGAAGCTTGCTTACAGCCGGTCTACCTTGTCGAACTTGGGCTGAGTTGCAGAAACTGCGTCAACTGCGTCGATAGTTGAGTCTGGTCAGTCTGACTTTTCCCCGCACCGCCGCGACGCACGCAAGATGAACAACCTCGAACGTAAGAAGTCCGTCTCCGCGGTGCAGTCTCCGCTGGAAACGTACCTCCGCGAGATCAACGAGACGCCGTTGCTTTCCTCCAACGACGAGCAGGAGCTGGCCCTGGCCATCGGCGAGGGGAACGTCGAGGCCCGCGATCGCATGGTCCGGGCCAACCTGCGGCTCGTCGTGAACATCGCCCGCGGCTACACCGGCAAGGGCCTGGGACTCCAGGACCTCATCGAGGAGGGAAACCTGGGCCTGTTGCGCGCGGTGGAAGGTTTTGACCCGGCCATGGGCACCCGGTTCTCCACCTATGCCAGCTACTGGATCAAGCAGTCGATCAAGCGGGCGCTGATCAACACGGCCAAGACGATCCGCATCCCGGCCTACATGGTCGAGTTGCTCTCAAAATGGCGTCGCGCCACCATCCGCCTGGCCGAGGAGCTGGGCCGCACCCCAACGCCCGAAGAGATCGGCCGCGTGCTCGGGCTTCCCCGCAAGAAGCTCCCCATCATCAAGAAGGCCATCCGCATCTACAATCTCACCCCGCAGACCGATCAGGCGGAGGCGGGCTGGTCGCTGGGCGAAATGGTGATGGACGAGCGGATCCGCAATCCCGAGGACGAGCTGGTCGAGAACGACAATCTCACCCACGTGCTCAAACAGCTCGAAACCATGGACCAGCGCGAAGCCACCGTGCTCAGGCTGCGCTTCGGGCTGGAGGACCGCGAGCCGCACACGCTCAAAGAAATCGGCGAAACCCTCGGCCTCACCCGCGAACGCGTCCGCCAAATCGAAACCGAAGCGCTGGCCAAGCTGGCCGAAAGCCTGGAAGGGGCGAATTCGTAGCCGGTCTGGCCGTTATGACGAGCCGGCTCACGCGCGGTTCGCCCACCGCACATGCCCGTGCAGGTCGCGTGTGCGGGGCTCCATCTCGTGATGGCAATGCCTGGCGGCTTGTTGACAAGCTGGGTTTTCTTGCGAGAATGTAGACGTTTGGGGGAGAGCCGCCGTGCAACGGGCAGGACGTCCCGATCACCGCAGTGTGGTGCCCTTAGGGGAGAACGTGGCGAGCCAGGACGCGCCGATGAGCAAGACCGCGGATAAATCACAAGCTCATATGTTTTCCGGCTGGCGAGGCCACCGCCGAGAGCCTGCCGTTGGCGATTGTTACACCCGCGAGGAAGTCTCGATCCATTTCACCGACGCCAAGGACTTGTACGCCAAATGGCCAACTCCCACTTGCATTATTTCTGATGGTCCTTACGGCGTCAGTGGTTTTCCAGGCGACAACCACAGGGCGGAATCACTGGCTGAGTGGTACGAGCCGCACATCCGCGCCTGGAGCAACCGTTCCACTCCCCAGACGACGTTATGGTTTTGGAACACCGAGGTCGGCTGGGCAACCGTGCATCCCGTCTTGGTGGCGAACGGCTGGGAGTACCGCTGCTGCAACCTCTGGGACAAAGGGTTGGGGCACGTTGCGGGGAATGCCAACACCCAAACCCTGCGCAAGTTTCCAGTTGTAACCGAGGTGTGTGTACATTATGTCAAGAGGGCCGCGTTTCCTGTTGGGAATCAGTTGTTGACCATGCAAGAGTGGCTTCGACATGAGTGGAAGCGCTCCGGCTTGCCGTTGCGAATGGCCAACGAAGCGTGTGAAGTCCTGAACGCGGCAACCAGAAAGTACCTTACGGCAGACCACCTCTGGTATTACCCGCCTGCAGACGCCTTCGTGAAGCTAGCGAAGTACGCCAATCAACACGGTGACTCGAGGGGACGACCCTATTTCAGCATCGACGGCAAGCGTTCCATCCCTGGCCCCCAATGGGCGAAGATGCGCGCGAAATTCAAATGTGAGGTAGGAATCACCAACGTCTGGCGCGAGCCCCAGGTCGCCGGCGCAGAAAGGATTCAGGGCACGCGAAACGGCATGAAATACAAATTCCGCAGTCTGCACGGCAGTCAGAAACCCCTGAAGTTCATCGAGTTGACGATTCGAGCGTCGACGGACGAAGGCGACGTGGTCTGGGAACCTTTCGGCGGGCTTTGCCCCGGCGCAATCGTCTCGCACCATTTCGGCCGCCAATACCGTGGCGCGGAAATTATTCCGGAGTTCTACCGAGCTGCCGTGGAAAGGCTGGCTACCGCATGACCAAGAAAACCGATGTGCCCGGTCCGATGAGACAATTGCCGCCGAGCAATTGGGAACACTATCGACTCTGGAAAGACGTACGTGAGGCCATCGCGTGCCTGCCGATCTACTTTCGTACGGAAACGCACATTGCCGGCGTCATCGCAACTGATTTGCACACACTCAACACCGTACTCGGCGCCACGATCGAAGAGCAGGTCGTCCGCACCTTGAATCTGATCCGGAATACGTGGGATCCCGAAGAGAAGTACGCCCTTTTCAGCTTTGTCCGGCAGGCACAAACGTTTCCCGACGTGCTTTTGCGCAAGACGTCGAGCGATGAGATCGTCTTGGGGATCGAACTGAAAGGATGGTATCTGCTCGCCAAGGAAAGCGAGCCGAGCTTGCGGTTTCAAGCCACGTCCGCCGCTTGCGCCGATCAGGATTTGATCGCAGTCGTTCCGTGGGTCTTGGGCAACGTGATCAGCGGTTCGCCGATGCTTTTCGAGCCGTTCATTGAATCCGCGAAATACGCCGCCCACTATCGGAACCATCACTGGCAGCACATCAGACAGACCAAGCAAGATACGGGAATCGATGTCCCGACCGGAGTTGCCCCCTACCCGTCCAAATCGGACCAGATTCTCGACAAGCCACGCGCCGATGGCGGCGGGAATTTTGGGCGGCTGGCGCGCACAAGTATGATGGACTCGTACATGCAGAAGCTCGACGATGTCCAACTATGCGGCATCAAGACCGTCTACTGGCGGCAGTTCTTGAAGGCGTTCCAGGAAAGCACGAGCGATGCCGCCGCGCGCGCCGCGCTTGAGCGCCTCAGGGAAAGAGTGCGCCAGGCGACTGAGATTCCCTCGCCCAAGGCTCAATCGGCGCTCGCAATTATCCTGGAACTCGAACGTCTACTTGACTTGGGGGAATAGGGCGCAAACGCGTTTAACTTGTTCCCAAGCTCCAGCTTGGGAACATTCCCTCCTCGCGGCATTGCTTCGTCCCCTTCCCTCCTCGCGGCATTGCTTCGTCCCCTTGGGCGACTCGGCGAGACAGACGTTCGCGGAAGTGCGGTCCCAAGCAGAGCTTGGGACCGAGGTTGCGCGCGCGTCGCGTAGTGTGGCTTCAGACGGCTGAAATGTTACGGGAAAACG
>JBDRTC010000861.1:0-2917 GCA_043824335.1 Planctomycetota bacterium
AGCCGCGGCTGTGACGATCGTGTAGCCCACGTCGCCGTCATCGACGAAATCATCCGCGCCGGTGACGGTCACCATCTGGGACACGTTCCAGTTCGCCGAGTTAAACGTCAGGCTGGCGGGCGCAGCGGTCCCTTCGCCCGGGACGCTCGAGGAAAGTCCGATGGTTACGTCGGCCGTCGGTTGCGAGGTGAGCGTCACCGCGAACTGCGCGGCGCCGCCGGACTCGGTCGTCCTCAAGCCCGAAACGGGCGTTACGAGAACGCCCGGCAGGTCCGCCTGATACTCGGTGCCGATCCGCAGCCGAAATGCCCCGGTGCCGTAAGTAGCCAAGTCGTTGGGATACGTGAGCGTGACCTTGTGCGTCGCGGAATCGTAGACGATCGCGTTGGGGTCGGTCGGATCGAGATCGACGAACGTGTCGTCGGCGGTGGTGGCGGTATCGTTGGTCACGATGAGCTGATAGAATTCCGGCGTCTCGACCGAAACCGGATCGAGGTCCTCGTTGAAGTAGACCACGATCGAGTTCTTGGCCTGCAGCAAGGCCTGCGTTACGTCGCGGCTGACCGGCTGAGGAACCACGGAGATGACCTGCGCGCCGAGATCCAGCTCGAACTCGATGGTTACGTCCACGCCGTCGTTGAAAGGGTCCCCGTCGGTGTTCTGCAGCGGCGTCGCGCCCGAGCCAATGATGTTGATGTGATAAAGATCGTCGGGAAGCGTCTCCGCGAAACGGGCGATCACTTCGTTGGGTTTGTCGGCGAGGCCGATCCAGCCGTACTGTACGAGCACCTCGTTTGCATCGGTGAAAGTGCCGTCGCCTCCGCTGCGCTCGATCTCGATGCCGCCGAGCGTACCCGCGTCGATCGTCTGGCCTTCGGTGAAGCGGAAAAGCAGCTCCCGCGGGGCGACGTCCAGCACCTCACCCGCGTCGAGCGTGCCGCCCGTATTGGGAAAGACAACCCCCAGTTCCGGACCGATGGCCAACAGCGCCCGTTGCTCGAATTGCTCGATTCGCAGGTTACGAGCCCTGCACGGAGCGGGCTCCCGCCCTCCACTTTTCCTGGAGGGTCGATGCTGCCTGTTTCCCCAATTCCTGGAAAAACGCTGGAACACGCGCTTAAAAGACATGGATAAATCTCCCGAGTGTTCTGGGCGTGTGCGTCTGGTGCGAAGTCTGGATCACGTCAGCAAAACCCGAAAACCAAGTTGCCTGTCTTTGCCTAAAATACGGGCTGCCTTCGCTCACTTCTGCAGCCGCTTTCCTTAACAAGCGGAGCCCCAAAAGCACGGGAACTCCGTCTTGATAAACCTCGATCAATCTCCGGGGGGTACCCAGTATTGGCAAACGCTACGCAACGCGCAAGCAAGCCGAACCCGACGACATAAGCAGCCAAAAGTTCCGTAGGGGACAAGAATGACCCAAGTGCGACGCCGACGAGCCGCCTACCGGGCTAGTCAGGATTATTCTGGTTGGCCACTTCAAGCGTGTCAAGGAATATAGTTATTCTGATTATCCTATTTGTGCACGTCACGATCCCCCCAATCTCCGCACCCTCGATTTGCGGCCAGAAGACCACCGAGGTGAATCGCCACAACTCCTTTTGCAAAGGCGGTTTATGGTGGTTTATGGATACTCCCATCTCCCACTCGATCGCCCGAAGCGAATATGGTCGCAGGCCATGTGACCACGTTTCCCACCTGTTTTCTCCCACCCGTCTTATCAACGCCATTTGCGGGGTGTCGGACCAATCGTGTGCCAGCGCCGATTGACTGCGCTCAGGGACGACCGGCGGTTCCGCTGGAAGATTGCCCGCCCCGTCGGTAGACTGGGGCAGGCCGAGGGGAGATACGCTGCCCCAGGGCAATCGCCAGACGCCGGCCGACGACGCCGTTGGCGGCACGCGGAACTCGTTCAGAAACCGGGTGGGAATAGGGGACGTTTCAGATGAGCTGCCAGCGCACGATAGAACAGCCGGTCATCTTCGCAGCCCTCCTTGCGATGGCAAGTCCCTTGGCGGCGCTCGCTCTTGCGGCGGATGAGCCGGGGGGAGGCGCCGGGCCGGTGGCCGCGTCGAACCTCGAGTTGGCCGCGCCGATCGACCGGTGGGACGAAGCGATTCCGCTGGGAAACGGGCTCACCGGCGGGCTGCTTTGGGGGAGCGGGCGGAACCTCAAGCTGTCGCTCGACCGGGGCGATCTCTGGGACCTCCGCACGCCGGAAACCCTCCTCGGCGACGATTGGACCTGGACGACCATCCGCAAGCTGGTTGCCGAGAAGAACCAGGCCCGAATCAGCGAGCTTTTCGACGTCCCCTACAACGCCTTCCCCTACCCGACCAAAATCCCGGCCGGACGCCTGGAGCTGACCCTCGACGAGTCGCAGCCGGCCGAGTCGTTTCGCCTTGATCTACGCGCGGCGGTCGTTCGCGTGAAGCTCGCCGAGGGGAGCGTCGAAGTGTTCTACAGCGCGGAAGAACCGGTGACGATGATCCGCGTCACCGGGCCGGCGCCGGTGTGGCGGATCGTCGCGCCCGATTCGCTCAAGAAGTTGGGTTACGGGCCGCCGGAAACGGGTAGCGAAGGCGACGTGTCGTGGTCGGTCCAGGAGGCCGCCTTGGGGCTTAAATACGCGGTGGTGACCGCCGGGCGCCGGATCGACAACGCCACCGAGATCGCCCTGGCCATCACGTCGACCGACGACGGCCCCGATCCGCTCGCCCTGGGCCGTGAGCGGGTGAGGGCCGCGCTCAGCGCCGGTTACGATTCCATGCTCGGGCCGCACGTGGCGTGGTGGCGGCGGTTCTGGTCGGCGTCGAGCGTGCGGGTGCCGGATGCTCGGGTGCAACAGCACTACGACCTGGTTCAGTATTTCTATGGCGCCGCTTCGCGCCGGGGCGCCCCGCCGATCCCGCTTCAG
>JBDRTC010000862.1:0-8668 GCA_043824335.1 Planctomycetota bacterium
GGCTTCTTTAGGACCTACGGGGGCCAGGCATTCGTGTTCCGCCGCGACATCTTGGAACAGTTCCTAACCGACGGAGCGTCGCTTCGTTTTCGGAAAATGCAAGCCGATGGCGACGATGCGGTGGTAGGCGAATGGGCAACGCGCGCGGGAATCGGGATCGCGTACCATACGCCTTCTCTGGTGCAGCACGTGGGAACGGCGGCGGCGATTTCGGGACCCGGACACGGCGTCGGCCGGGCTTCTCGTGCCGATGCGGTCGACTCGGTGGAACAGATCCCGGCTTGGCGGCCGTCGCCTGGGAGACTGGGTAAGATCGGCTTGATTGGCTGGAACTCGGCCACGGGGCTGGGTTACCTGAACCGGGACATCGCGGCACACTTGCCGATCCACAAATGGCTCGTGCCCATTCACCCCGAGTATCCCACGCTCTCCGATCCGAACGTGACTTGCCGGATCGACCGCGTGCCGCAGACTCTGGACGTCGGGAACCTCAAGGCCTGGTTGAAAGGGCTCGACTGGGTCGTGTTCGCCGAGTTGCCGTACATCGAGCGGTTTGCCCAGTATGCGCGTCAACAGGAGATCAGCGTTGCTTGCCTCCCGAATTGGGAGTATACGAATCTCAAGTTGGATTGGGTGAACTTCGTCGACCTGATGATCTGCCCAACCGAGTATACCTATCGCCTGCTCAATGACTGGAAGCATCGCTTCGGTTTCGCTTGGGAGATCATCCATGTCCCTTGGCCAATCGACACGGGTCGCTTCGAGTTTCGCTGCCGCGAGACATGCCGGCGCTTCGTGTTCATCAACGGGACCGGCGGCACTCCCGCGATTCGACCGGACGGGTCCCTGACTGAATATCGGCGCAAGGGGGCTGAAGTTGTATTCGACGCGGCAAGCATGATCCCCGACGTCCCGTTTCTTGTCTACTCGCAGGTGGAGAATACTCCGCCGCTGCCGGGCAACGTTGAACTCCGCGAGGCTCCGTCGCGAAACGAGCAGTTGTATGAGCATGGCGACGTTTGCGTGCAGCCGAGTCACTGGGAGGGGATCGGTCTGCAACTTCTCGAGTGCCAGGCCGCAGGTATGCCCCTGGTGACCACCGACGCCCCGCCGATGAACGAGTACCAGCCCTTGAAGACGATTCCGGTTGTGGCAACCGAGATCGTCTCCGTTTTCGGCAACCACCCGATGACTTCGAACCACGTGGACCCCGCAGACCTGGCCGGGATCTTGGCAGGACTCTACGAAACGGATATCTCCGAAGCGAGCCGGCGCGCGCGCGCGTTTGTCGAACGGGAACACTCCTGGGAGAACGCCGCCCGGCTGCTTCGCGACAGGCTGCGGAAGTAGACTTGAGATCAGACGGGCCAAGGGACAGCATGTATCGCAAAAGGCTGAAGCCTCCGACCGTTGACACGTGCACGTTTCGCCGTGACGCCCGCCGGGAAGACGGCGTCGAAGTGGGAACGTGCACGTTGCTCAAAGCGTTGATGGATTGTCATGACGACCAGTGGTGTCGTGTCAGGCGCGACGCCTGCGAGGCCTGCTGCCAGAGTTTCCCGCCGTCGCGGGAGAGCGTCAATCCCGTTGTCGCCTCGCTGCTCTCCGGCGCCACGGCAAAGATCGTCGCTGCCCGCCCGGCCGGTTACGACCTCGAGCGAATCGAGGCGCTGGGCCGGGACGCGGTCGAGCGCTTGAGTTTCGTCTGCTGTGAGCGCGAAGCGCACCTCGTTCCGACGAAGGTGGGTTCCAGCCGCTTGTCGCAACTGGTGCCTCCTCCGGCTCGACGGCGCGGACGAGTCGTTCACACCTGGGCGGTCGGCGTCACGACCGCGCCTCGCGGACAACCCACACTGGAGGCCTGCCTGGACAGCCTGGTCCGCGCGGGCTGGGAAAGGCCGCATCTGTTCGTCGACTCCGCGGTGCGGATCCCCGACCGTTTCTCGCACCTGCCGGGCACCTTTCGCGACGAGAAGATCGGGGCTTGGCCCAACTACTACCTTGCGCTGATGGAACTCCTAATGCGCGAGCCTTACGCCGATGCCTACATGATCCTCCAGGACGACGCCGTGCTGTTCGACCGCGAGAACGTTTGCGAGTATCTGAAGGAAGTGCTATGGCCGGGCCGTTCGACCGTATTGGTCTCGCTCTACTGCTCCAAGCTTGACTCGCTACCTGATCCCGGATGGCACCGCCGAAAAGGCAGTTGGATATCAGGCGCTCATGCGTTCGTATTTCCGCCGCAGCTCGCCAAGGCATTTGTGATGGACCGGCCCGTATTCGATCATCGTTGGGCGCCGGGTCCGTTACGCGCGAGCTGTCTTGATGACCTGATTGGCGAGTGGGCGACGGGGCGAGGCGTGGACGTCTGGTTTCCAACGCCCAGCCTCGCTCAGCACGTCGGCGAATCGAGTACTCTCTGGCCTGGCGCGCGAGCGATCGAAGGTCGCCGCGCAGAGCCGTTTTCGGGCGATTTGCCATGATGCAGGTTTCCTGCCATCCCGGACGATCTGGCCGGCAAGACGGTTCTGGATGTCGGCGCTTGGGATGGCTACTACTCATTCGAGTGTGAAAGGAGAGGCGCCAAGGTAACAGCGATTGACAATAACATGCATCTAAGAGCCCATCAAGGATTCCATACGGCCAAGAGAATACTCCAGTCCGGAGTGGCGTTTCAGGAAGCGGACCTTTTCGATTTGCCGCAGAGAATGAAGCGTCGATCCGACGTCTCTCTGTTTCTCGGCGTTTTGTATCACGTCAGGTACCCGCTGCAGGCCTTGGAGATCCTGGCCTCGATGACCAACGAGCTTCTGATCGTCGAAACCCACTACATCCGAACGCTCACGAACAATCCGATGATGAGGTTCTACCCCGGCGGAGAACTCAACGGCGACCCGACGAGCTGGTGGGGGCCGAACATCCCCTGCATTGTCGACATGCTGAAGGTCGCAGGTTTCAAGAAGGTGGAGCTTTGCACCACGCACATGAACGAGTTCGACCAGGGCAGGGCGGTCTTCAGGGCATCCGGCCTTGGTTTACGGCATATGCGGCAGTGACGATCTGGCTTTCTGCGAGCCAAGCCTACCCTATGGAAAGCTCACTTCCCTGCCCCGGCTACGTCGTTCGAGCTACGACCTTTCCCCGGACACACGACGCGGAACCCGACGTTATAGACGCCTTGCCAGGAGGGATACTGCCGGCGAAATGCGGAGCGACAATGTTTCGGACGGTCGCGCCACGAGCCGCCACGCACGACTTTCTCGCCGAGGGGCGAGCCGCTTTCTCGACCATCGCTCGCGTCGTACGGATACGGTCGATAGGTGGTCAGCGTCCATTCGGCGACGTTGCCGTGCATATCGTGAAGCTGCCAGGCATTGGGGCGGTACGAGCCAACTGCAACGGTCACCAGGCCGCCGTCGTCAAAGCGCGTGTCGCGGGGAATCCAGTCGTCGTACTTCGTGAGCTTGTCTGGCGGATCATAGTGCTTGTAGGGATCGGCGAAGAACGACCGGAGCTTGATGTCGGCCAGGTTGGCATAGGGCGAGAAGTCTTCATCGATACCGCCGTAAGGGAATGCCGAACTCGTACCGGCTCGGCAAGCGCATTCCCATTGAGCTTCGGTGGGGAGCGTGAACCGCTCACCGGTCTTCTCGCCGACCCAGCGGCAGAACGCCATGGCACGCTGCCAGGAAACTCGCACTACCGGTTGCTTTGGACCGTTGACCGAGAAACCGTGGATGCCGAACTGATATGCATTCCTTGATTCGACGTGGCTGTCGTGAGTTGGATCGAAGCAGGCGTACTGCTCGTTCGTGATTTCGCATACGCCCATCCAAAACGGGGCGTCAATGCTCACTCGGGAAACCGGCCGTTCATCGCTGTACCCCGCGCGATCGCCTATGACGAAATCTCCCGCGGGGATGAGCGCCATCTGCAATCGCATCCCACCCGACAGTTCTATGGTCCGGAGCTCGGGCAGTCCTGCCGTGCGCTGGCGGTGCCGTGCTTCCACGGCATCAAAGGGCCAATCGGGAAGCTGCGGCGGAGCGACAGTGTCGGTTTCCTCCGGCGGATCGGGCGGCAGAGGTTCGATCACCGGCGGTGAGACGTTGGCCAACGATTCCGGGTCTTCGTCCACGCCGGCGTATGCCTTGCGCAAGTCGCGTCGCCGCTGGCGCTGCCGACCGGGATCAATCCCGGTTTCCGTCCACGTTCCATGGTAGGGGGTATTGAGATCGATCCAAGTGATGAGTCGGTCCCAGGCCTCCGCGTCGAGCCGCGCGCCGTAATGTCCTTTCTGAAGCATCTGCACCAACTGCGTCGTATCCGCGTGGAACTCCATGGGCATGAGCATGTGCATATCGCTTTCAATTCCCGGCCGGCGCACGAGTTTCGACAATTCGAAGTAGCTGATCGAGAAAAAGCGGCCGCCGTCACTGTTTCCATTGCCGGAGACGTAACATTTATAATCGCTCGTCAGTTGCGAGCCGCGCAGGTCCGGCAGAGGGAGTTCCGCATAGGTCGCTCGCCCGTCATGACAGCCCACGCAATTCCGATCGATCACGGGCTGCACCTCGCGCTTGAAACTGAAGTTTCGAGCCGGGCCGTACCAGGTCGTGATCTCGGATGGCGAACGGGCAAGGGCAAGCGACTCGCCCGCGCGCGGCGCGGTGTTTTCCGACGTGTGGCAACCGACACAGGAAACCTTCTCGCCCGGCATGGCGACGAACCAGCTTCGCATCAGCTGCACCGCTTTGCCCTCGGAGTCCAGCGGCTGGATCGCGATCGGCGTATTGGCGGGCACGCGAAAGTAAGCGGATCCGTCGGCTTCAACAGGCACCGTGCCCAGGATCCGCCTCACGTCCCAGGGCCCGTCCAGGCCGACGACGCCCAGCAATCCTCCTTTTCCCTGGTAGGCGAAATGCAGTGAGTACACTCGCAAGCGTTTCACCGTTCCACGCGGCACGCCTTTCAGCCCGGGACCCTGATAAATGTCGGCGACGTGAACCGTGCCCTCGTCAGTGGCGAGATTGATCCGGTCCGGGATCACCCTCGGCACCGGCGTTTTGCGGAGCGGAATGGGCTCGAAGAGGCCGTATCCGTCCACATGATGCAGCAGCAGTCGGTTCCCGAACACGTCGACTAGAAACAGATCCCAGGGCGCCGTGGGGGCTGGCTTGGCGCTGACCAGGAAGTACTTGTCGCTCAACGGATACGGATGGACGAATTTGGGCCAACTATCGACCGTCAGCTCGTCGCGAATGATGGGCTCGACCACCTTGCCCCAACCGGGAATCCGCTGGATGGCTCCGTCGGCCTCGTGACGCCCCAGGGCAACATCGAACAGCACCAATTCGCCTTCCCGATGCGAACCATGATGGCCATTCACGATGCCCACGAACTTCGTAGCGTGTAACGAAATTGGCCGTGCGCCAAAGATCGAATTGGGCCAATAGGAGTTGCTGCCGTAGTACGCCCTTTGATCGGTGCCATCGGGGTTCGTGGTAAACATCATGCGGCTGTTGGAATGGGGCAGATCGGAGTATTCCCAGCGCAGATACATCACGCGGCCGCTGAGCATCATCACGGGATTGAAGCTATGATCTTGGTCAAAGCACAGTTGGCGAACGTCGGATCCGTCGGCTTCCATACGATACAGAACGGCGACATGGCTGCCGTTACAGGGCACGGCTTGAAAGCAAGCAGAGCTGGTGAAGAGGATGCGACCATCGGCCAGGTAGCAAGCGTCGTAGTTGTCGACATCGGTTTGGTCGCCGCGGCTCACCTGACGCAGGCCCGTTCCGTCCGTACCGATCTCGTAGATCTGCCACGCACCATTGTCGTCGCGCTTCGAGAAGAGCGCTCTCTGGGCGTCGAAATGGAGATCCACGTCCGTCACGCACTGGGGACCGTCCGGGGCAAACACGGTCGTGAGCTTTCCCTGCGGTGAAACCGGAGAGAGTATGACCAGGCTGTTGTCGTGAACGTTGGGTGTTAAAGTCGAGTTACCCGTCGAGCTCCGAGGAAGGCCGACGTCCCATTGGGTGCAAGTGTTCGCGTCGCCGGGTCGGCCGTCTTTGAAGGGCCGGCGCCGGACCAGCAGCAGCCGGTCGAAATCCAAAAGCGGATTGGCTTCGAGCGCCTCGCGCTCCAGCGCCAAGAGGCGTTTCGCTTGCGCTATTGCGTTTGTTTCACCGCGTGCCAACCCGTCTAGAATCTCGTCTCGATGCGGATGTATGGCGTCCAACTCGGCCAAGTAGTTTTCACCTTTGAGATACCGCGAGGGGAAGGACTGCGTTAAGTCACTGATTGCCATCTTTAGAGCAGGAAAACTGACGCTCGCAAAACGATCCCGCAACTCGGCGATCGACGGCTGCGTCTCGTTCTGCCCCGTATCTCGGCGCGCGTCATTCTCGGGGGCCTCGCCAAGTGAGCCACGCGTGCCGATAAGCAGGCAGAGTACAAATGCCAGCCGGAACCACGATGAAGCGGTCATGGCGCAAGGCCTCCTTCCGTGCTCAAGGGATCGTTCAAGCCGACCTCTCCCACTGGGGTTGAACCTGAAAGTGATCCAGGCTCGGAATGATCGAGATCCTAACATAAACATTGGCATCATTGACGGGGCCGGTTCACGGTTCGCGCTACAGCCCGAAGCCGAAGGGATAGTCGGCGGACAGGCGTACTGGAAGCTTTCCACGCGACTTGAGTTCGCCGAAGAGTACCTGGACCGCTGCCTCTATGGAATCAACCGCATCGCTGAAGGTACACAACGAGACGGCCGGCTTGGGCAGATCGCAAAGGACCCAAGGGTTGCCGAAATTGCAGAGAACCAACGTTCGGCCCTCGGCGGCGGCTTGCGAAATCAGATCACGATAGCGTGCATCCAGCCGGATCGCGTCCTCGCGATAGGAACGGACGCGGGTGAAAAGGCCGAACACGACCAGGTCCGCCTCTTTAAGTGCGGCCCGAATTCGGTCGATCTCTTCCGGCTTGAACTCCACACTCAGCGTGATGGTCTGGGCGTCAGCGGTACGCTTACGAACTTGCTGGTTGAGGTGATGGTTCGCCGGCGAGTGCTTCCAGTCGAGATCCTCCTCGACGGTCGTGGAACTGCCGTTGCTGATGACCAGCAGGCGGGCGTTTCCTCCGGCCGGCACGGGCAGACCACGATTCTCCAGCACCGTCACGCTTTCCCGGGCGATTCGACGTGCGACCGCCTTGTGCTCTTCCGTCGCCACGCGCTCGGGAATCTTCGAGACGTCCACGAGCCGCCCCTCTTCGAGTCCCAGCCACTGCTTCAGTTTCCAGACCCGCCGGACGGAGGCCTCGACCTGCGCGAGCGGGATGCGACCCTCTCGCACGGCATGCACGAGAGCGTCGATCGTGATCCTTGGGTCGGACTGGTAGTCCTGCAGGATCATGTCGTGCCCGGCGGCCACGGTCTCGATGGCGCCCTCCTCGATGCCGTAGTTGTCCTTCATGGCTCGCATGGTGAGGCTGTCGGATATGATGACGCCGTCAAACCCAAGCTGCTCACGCAATAGCCCATTGACGATCTTGCGCGAGACGGTCGCGGGGACTTGTTGGCTGGGCTCAAACGCCGGATAGTAGCAGTGGTTCGTGCACACCAGACGGGCGAGCCCGCGCCGGATGACCTCGGCGAACGGGCGCATGTCTACCTCTTCCAGCTCTTGGAGGCTGCGATCCACCGTTGGGATCGCGATATGGGAATCGCCGCCGGTGGCGCCATGACCCGGAAAGTGCATCAGCAGCGACGCGGCTTGACCCTCGTTCGTGCCGCGAGCCAGTTCGCTTCCGAGTTCGGTCACCAGCTCGACGTTGTCGCCCAAGCTGCGCAGGTTGATGATGGGATTCTCTGGGTTCGTGTTGACGTCGAGGACAGGCGTGGCGCCGAGATGGACGCCGAGGGCACGGGATTCCTCGGCTTCAATCCTGGCCGCTTGGTAGCACAGCTCTTTGGAACGCGTCGCCCCCAGACGCATCAGTTGATTCAGACGAACCTCCGTTGCTCCGCTGTAGAGTCCTGCCCAGCCGATCAGGAGCGGGTACTTGGAGATTTCCTGAAAGTGATTGAGGAACTGGGCGACCTCCGCGAGCGGCCGGTTCCTCAGCGGGGGAGTTAATCCAGTGATGATGCCCTGACGCGCATACTGCTCCATCAGCGGCCAGTCGGGAAGCCGGGCGACGACCAGTTGACCGACCTTCTCTTCGAGGGATAACGCGGCCGGATCGAGGGGCGACGCTTGGCGTGCATGGGTTTTACGCGTCCTAAAGATCAACGGAAACCCGATCGCCGACGCCGCGACCGCTCTCGATGTGTTTCTCAAGAAGTACCGTCGTGTCCTCATGGCATACCCCCTAACCGGTACGAGCCGGAACCAGAATGAGCTTCTGTTGTCGGTGCGGTGCCCGGAGCGGTGCTGACATTCCCCATTCGCGGCTAACCGGCACCCGATCCAAACTCACGTTGTGGGCCATCGTAGCATTGCGTCCCGACCGGTGTCTACGGTCCAGCCCGGTTCGTGAGGCGTCACTCGACCGAAGAAGCGACCTGCCAGCCCCGTGCCCCAAAATAGGGGTGGAGTCGAGAGGTGGCGCGGCGGTGTAGGCTTCGGCATAGTTCCGTGTCAGGGTTTCCCCGTTTGTG
>JBDRTC010000863.1:0-13058 GCA_043824335.1 Planctomycetota bacterium
CGAAGCTCGACCCGCTCCTCCGCGACCAGGGTATCCAGAATGGCGTCAAAGACCTTCTGGACGATCTCCTTGGTTTCCAGTTGGGTCAAGCCAAGGTCTTCAGCAATGGAGCGGACGATCTCTTTTTTGGTCACGGCTGGATTCTCCTGATAGGCGGAGAGGTGGGACTGCTCGCAGCCAAGGCTCGCCTCAAGTCTCCGTCAGCCGGCGAGTAAGATCAAGATCAATTTGGCCACTCGGTGACTCCGGAGCGGCCTTACGGTGCAGGCGGTCATGCCGGTTACTCATTTCGTACGGCGGAACCGGCCACGCTCGGTCATCAGACGCTCCAGAATCGATTTTGACGGCCAATCGCGTCAGAGAACCCCGGAAACCGTCCGCGTGCCGAATCGTAATTCTGGGGCACGTCTGGCGGCCGGGGTGTCTTTGGCCGTTGCTTCTCCCTGATCCCTTGGACTATCCTGGAACCCGGTGCGTTGAAATCCCCTTTCATGCGCACCGAAACTGGAGTGGCGTCGCGTGGCTTGGGTGTGATTGCCGCCGCGCGGCGCTTTTTCTAGCCGGCCCCCCACCGCTCCGTCGCCGCTTCACCTCGCGGAAGCTCCCAGGTATCCTCGACTTCACGGCAACGCCCCAAATGTAAGAATTGGCCGATTGCCGATCCAAGCCGGTCGGTTTCAGCTTGCTCAAAACCGGGGGTTGTGGGCGGTGGAATCTTACAACTCGCGTGGGGTCTGGGGCTGCTCCAAGTCCAGCGCCGTTGCAGCGAGTGGAGGTGGTCGCCGTCATTCAGCCAAATTGCGGCGTGCTCACCGTGACGGTTGTTTGTTCCTTCGCGTCTACATCCGCGCAACCCCACCGCCCTCCCTGCCACCGGATGACCCGCCAGGGGGGTGTCAGGTGATTGTGGGGGCCCCACGAGAGCAGTAAACTGAATTTCCTCAATGAGCATTATCCACATTGGGCGCCGAATTGGCCCTTCTTGCGGTTCTCGGCTGCTCGTAATCGACGGCAAAAGACCGCCCCGAATGCGGGGCGACTAGCCGTGAGTTGGGCCAATCTCAAGAAGGCGATGCTCCGAACTCCGGGGCGGGATGGCGTCAAGGGGATCGTGGCTGTTGTGGATGCACGGACCCTTCCAAGGTGGAAGCTCAGAATGCCCAAACTGGACGAGTATCTGCGGATCAAAGAGGCGGCCGCGTACCTGGGCGTGGCTCGGAACACGCTGAGGAACTGGGAGGTGGCGGGCAAGATCCCGGTCTACCGTCATCCAGTGAACAACTATCGGCTGTTCAAGGTGGATGACCTAGAGAGACTGCTTAGAACCACGGAGCAATCCGCCACCAAGCGAATGCGCAAGCCCCGATAGCGATCCCAGCACGAACGAACCGTTGGCAACGAGGATGGGCGATGGACGTATTCCAGCTAAGGAACCGACTGGTTGAGGACTATTCCTCGTACATTCGCAGTTTCATTCAAATCCGCGACGAGAAGATTTGCCGCCTCGTCTACCAGGAGATATCCGATGGCCTCCTCTGGCCCGATCCACTAATCCAGTTGAACCCATCATTCGAGCCCGGCAAATGGATCGACGAACTGGCTGACGAAGGCGTCCTGCATGAGGAGTGCCGCCGAGTCTTTCGGATCAAGAAAGACCCCGTCGGCGAGGGGGCGCCGTTGCGGCTACACACCCATCAGGAACAGGCCGTTCGCATAGCCAGAACCGGCAACAACTACGTGCTCACCACCGGCACCGGATCTGGGAAAAGCCTTGCCTACATCGTGCCAAGTGTCGACTGTGTCGTTCGCAGCGGCTCCGGCAAAGGCATCCAGGCGATCGTCGTCTACCCGATGAACGCTCTGGCCAACAGCCAGTGGGGCGAACTCGAAAAATTCCTTTGCCACGGCTATCCGGACGGCAAGGGACCGGTCACGTTCGAACTCTACACTGGGCAGCAATCCGACGAGGACAAGAACCGGATCATGTCGAATCCGCCGGACATCCTGCTGACGAACTACGTCATGCTGGAGCTGATCCTCACTCGCCCCGATGAGCGCAGAACGCTGGTCCAAGCCGCCCAGGGCCTCAAATTTCTGGTCCTGGACGAACTGCACACCTATCGCGGTCGCCAAGGCGCCGACGTGGCCATGCTGGTTCGCCGTGTCCGCGATGCCCTGATGGCCGATGATCTCCAGTGCGTAGGCACGTCGGCAACACTTGCTGGCCCGGGCACCTTCGAAGAGCAGCGGGCGAAGGTTGCCGAAGTGGCTACCCTGCTGTTTGGCGACCAGGTGCAGCCGGAGCACGTCGTCGGAGAGACACTGCGGCGAATTTCCCCCGAGAGAGATATTGGCGATCCCTCGTACAATGACGACCTCCGTAAGAGGTTGGTAGATCCCAACCGAAGTCCGCCCACCAAATACGAGGCGTTCATCAGCGACCCGCTCTCCATCTGGATCGAAAGCACGTTCGGCGTACAAACCGATCCGGTGAGTGATCGCCTCGTCCGCGCGGAGCCCTGCGCTATCACCGGCGAGGACAGCGCAGCCTCGCGTCTCAGCAGGCAGACCGGTGTACCGGAAGAGCGGTGCGTCGAAGCCCTCAAAGAAGGCCTCCTCGCCGGCTATCGCTGCGAGCCTCATCCCGACACCGGGTTCCCCGTCTTCGCCTTCCGCCTACACCAATTCATCGGCCGCGGCGATACCGTCCACGCCACCATTGAGCCTGAAGACGAGCGATACATCACCGTGCGCGGCCAGCGGTTTGTGCCCCACGATCGTGAAAAGAGACTGCTACCACTCGTTTTCTGTCGGGAATGCGGCCAAGAGTTCTACTGCGTCTACCTGGGACGGGACGCGGCAACGGGCAAGGACTTTCTAATGCCCCGCGATCTGCAAAGCAATCGCGCCGACAACGAGTGCGATCCCGGCTTTCTGTTCCTCAACACAAAAGATCCCTGGCCCGACGACCCCGATGAAGTAATCTCCCGAGTGCCAGAAGACTGGATCGAAGAACACCGCGGAAGCCTCCGTGTTCGTTATAGTCAGAGAAAGAATCTCCCCAGCCCAGTCCGAGTCGGCACCGACGGCAAGGAAAACGCCGAAGGAATCCTCTGCCACTACATCTCCGCTCCGTTTCGGTTCTGCCCCAATTGCGGCATCGCCTACGGCAGCCGGCAAACCTCCGACTTCGGCAAGCTCTCAACACTCAGCTCCGAAGGGCGAAGCACTGCCACGACTCTGTTAAGCCTTTCGACGATTCGGGCCCTCCGCAACGACGATCTCCCCGAACACGCCAAAAAACTGCTCAGCTTCACCGACAATCGCCAGGACGCCTCCTTGCAGGCGGGCCATTTCAATGACTTTGTCGAAATAGGTACCCTGCGTTCCGCACTCTTCCAGGCGGCCCAAAGGGCCGGCAAGGATGGTATCGCCCATCAGGAACTCACCCAGCGGGTCTTCGATGCCCTCGCTCTGCCGTTCGAAGAGTATGCCGCCGATCCCACGGTTCGCTTTCAGGCAAAGATGGACACGGAGCGTTCCCTTCGCGACGTTCTGGGCTATCGCCTCTACTACGATCTGCGTCGCGGCTGGCGAATCACCTCGCCTAACCTGGAACAGTGCGGCCTGCTCGAAATCGACTACCTCTCCCTCCGCGAAGTCTGCGAGGCCGAAGATATCTGGGAAGCTAGCCACCCTGCCTTGAAGCAGGCAAGGCCGGCAGACCGCATCGAGATCACCAAGACGCTGCTCGACTTCATGCGTCGAGAACTCATCGTCAACGCCGACTACCTCGAACGCCGCAAGCTGGAACAGATTCAGCACCAGAGCAACCAGCGACTGGCCAGTCCCTGGGCGATCGACGAAGACGAGAAGCTGGAACACGCTGCTCGCCTTTTTCCCCGACCTCGGCGCAAGAACGACTACATGGGCGAGACCTACATGTCAGCCCGTGGCGGCTATGGACAATACCTCCGCCGCAAGCTCGCTCAGACTGGCGCAGAAGGTCGTCTCTCCGTTGAGCATACCGGCCATATCATCCAGCAGATCCTTGAGAATCTCCGCGTTGGAGGCCTTGTCGACCGGGTGGCCGAACCACGCGCCGACGACGACGTGCCGGGCTACCAGGTCGTTGCTGCCGCCATGCGTTGGAAGGCCGGTGACGCGACCCGGGCGTTCCACGACCCGATCCGTGTGCCCAACCAGCCCGAGGGTGGCGGTCGCACGAATCCCTTCTTTGTCGACTTCTACCGAACCACCGGTAACCAGCTCGTCGGATTCGAGGCGCGAGAGCACACGGCCCAGGTGCCCTACAAGAACCGCGAGGAGCGGGAGGCCCGTTTTCGCACCGGCAACCTGCCTATCCTCTTCTGCTCTCCGACCATGGAACTCGGGGTCGACATTGCCCAGCTCAACGTAGTCAACATGCGAAACATCCCGCCCACTCCCGCCCACTATGCCCAGCGGAGCGGCCGCGCGGGACGTAGCGGCCAGCCGGCGCTGGTTTTCTCTTACTGCACGACGGGAAGCTCCCACGATCAGTACTTCTTCAAACGGCCGAAGCGAATGGTGTCGGGCGCTGTGGCGCCGCCGCGGATCGACCTGGCCAATGAAGACCTGATTCGGTCTCATGTCCAAGCAATCTGGCTGGCCGAAACAGGCCTGAAGCTGGGAGCCTCACTGAAGGACATTCTCGACCTCTCGGGCGAACAGATCGTCCTGCCCTTGTTGCCCCGTATAAAGCACGGCCTCGAAGATGAGGTGCCCCGCGCCCGTGCCAAGAAACGGGCCGAAAAGATCCTCGGCACCATCCAGTCTGACCTCGATGCTTCCGATTGGTACAGCGAAGGCTGGCTCGACGAGGTCTTCCGGCGTCTCAGCCGCACCTTTGAAGACGCTTGCCAGCGTTGGCGGGACCTCTACCGCGCGGCCATGGACCAACGTGACCGGCAGAACCGCATCGTCGTCGACGCTTCTCGAACCGCCGACGACCGGGCTAAGGCCAGGCGTCTCCGCCAGGAAGCAGAATCTCAACTCGAACTGCTCACACAGTCCGAGAACCTCGTCCAGGCGGACTTCTACAGCTATCGCTACTTTGCCAGCGAAGGTCTCCTGCCCGGCTACAGTTTCCCGCGGCTGCCGCTGTCGGCCTACATCCCCGGTCGCCGACGACAGAAAGGGCGAGACGAATTCCTCTCGCGATCCCGGTTCCTGGCGATCTCCGAGTTCGGCCCCCGATCGATTGTCTACCACGAAGGCTCCAAATACTCGATCCACAAGGTCATTCTGCCCGTCGGCGACGATGTTCTCACCGGCCGTGCCAAACTGTGCCCCCACTGCGGCTACCTGCACCCGATATCCGGCGGACCGGGCCCGGACCTCTGTCACCATTGCCAAGCGGCAATGGCAGGCGAACTCTCTAACCTTTTCCGGCTCCAGAACGTCTCGACAAAACGCCGTGAGCGGATCAACTGCGACGAGGAGGAACGGGTTCGCCTCGGCTACGACCTCCGTACGACAATGCGATTCGTCGAACACGGCGGCCGCCCCTCCCGCCGAGTTGCCGGTGTCAGCCACGACGGCGAGAAAATGGCCGAACTCATCTACGGTCAAGCCGCCAAGCTCTGGCGGATCAACCTCGGCTGGACCCGACGCAAGAGGAAGGAAGAGTACGGCTTCATGCTTGATACTGAGCGAGGGTTCTGGCAGAAGAACGAAAAGGACGAAGGCGACGAAGAGGATCCCCTTTCGCCAAAGCGTGCCCGGGTAATCCCATTTGTCGAAGACCACCGCAACTGCCTCCTACTACAATTCGAGAAGACACACGACCGGGGGGTCATGGCCTCACTTCAAGCCGCGATTAAGAACGCCATTCAGGTAACCTACCAACTCGAAGACGGCGAGTTGGCGACCGAGCCACTGCCCAACGCCGACACGCGGCGTTTGATTCTCCTCTACGAGTCGTCCGAGGGCGGCGCGGGCATCCTGCGGCAACTCGTCGAGGATCCCCGGGCCCTTGGCCGAGTCGCCCGCGAGGCCCTGCAAATCTGCCATTTCGATCCCGACACCGGGGATGACCTGCACCGGGCGCCCAGCACGAAGGAAGACTGCGGCGCCGCCTGCTACGACTGCATGATGAGCTACAGCAACCAGCGGGAACACGAACTCCTCGACCGCCACTCCATCCGGGACCTCTTGCGTCAACTGGTGGCCGCCGAGGTCGAACCAGCCCCGGCGGAACTCCCCCGTGCCGAACATCTCACCCGGCTAAAACGCATCGCTGGCTCCGAATTGGAGAAACGTTGGCTTGACTGGCTCGAAACGTACGAGCTGAGGCTCCCCTCGCGGGGCCAAACCCTCGTCGAAGAGTGCCACACCCGCCCCGACTTCATGTACGACGAACAACAGACGGCCATCTACATCGACGGCCCGCCCCACGATTTTCCCGAGCGCAAGGATCGCGACCGCCAGCAAACGGAGAACATGGAGGACTACGGCTACACGGTCGTCCGCTTCCCCCACGATGACGATTGGATGGCGATCGTCACACGGTATCCGCATGTCTTTGGCTCACCAAGAGTCGTGGCGACTCTACCGGAAACACCGATCGCCGAGGCTGGGGTGTTCGAGGCCGACCTGTTCCCGGAAGCCTGGCAACCGATTCTCACCAATCTGGCTGCCCTGCCAAACACGCAAATCGAGCCGGGGTCTGACGTCACCGTCAGCGGCCGAGTTGTCGGCAGCTATGTGGCCGAAATCATTCGGGATGACAAAGCCCTGTTGGTCATCGATGCCACAAGCGATGGTGCCACTTCGGTGGCAGACACTCTCAAGAGCAACGGCAAGACGGCGGTTGCGATCGACCCAACCGTCCAAGATGCCGAGGCACGACTTAACAGCACGTTGGGGACCCTTTGATGGTCGGAGTCAGCGTCGCGAAAACGTTCACGAAATCTGCCGGTACCCTGGCCGCCACCGAGCGTGCGCGCGTGTTCGACTTCATGGCCAAGTTTCTTGACAACCCGGCCAACCCGGGGCTGAGTGTCGAACGAATCCATCATGCTGCCAGTTCGGATGTCTGGTCCGCTCGCATTACCGGTGACCTGCGGGCCATCTACCACAAGCAGGGCGACCAGCTTACTCTCCTTTACGCCGGACAGCACGACGAGTCCTACGACTGGGCCCGACGACGACGCTTGGAACACCATCCGGTCACGGGAACGTTGCAGATCGTCGAGACAACCGAAGAGGCCGAGAAACTGCTGTCTCCATCGGACGAGTCGGTTGAAGCTGCCGGGCTCTTCGACAAGCACGAAGATGAGTATCTGCTCAGCCTCGGGCTTCCCAAGTCGTGGCTGCTGGTCATTCGCAAGGTCAAAACGGACGACGACCTGCTGACCATCATGGAAAGCCTGCCCGAGGAAGTCGCCGAACGCCTGTTTCGCCTCGCGGGTGGCGAGCTGGTCACGCCCCCGGCTCCTGTGGCGCCGGAACAGCCGATCTCTGCCAGCCCGGATAATCTCCGCCGGTTTTGGGTTGTTCAGGATGCGGCTGACCTGCGAGAGATCCTCGACAAACCTCTGGCAGACTGGGTGCGCTTTCTGCACCCCTCGCAGCAAGAACTGGCCAAGGGCCGCTTCAACGGCCCGGCAAAGGTCACCGGGTCGGCCGGAACCGGAAAAACCGTCGTGGCCATGCACCGGGCGGCGCACCTGGCCACCCAAGGCAAGCGTGTACTGTTGACTACGTTCGTCAAGACCCTCTGCGACAACATCCAGCACAATCTGGAACTCTTATGCACAGCCGAGCAGCGGGAGCGAATCACCGTCGCTACAGTGCATAGCCAGGCGTTACGCCTTGCCCGTGATGCCGAGTTCCGGGTGAATCCGGCCGATGACCAGACAGTTATCAAGTTGATCGAGCGATTTCGCGACCACTATGGCGCGCTGTTTGATAAGGACTTCTTGCTTGCTGAATGGAACGGTGTCGTCGTCAACCAGGGTGTCCTTTTCTGGGAAGAATACCGCGACGCCAGGCGAATTGGCCGCGGGCGAGGGCTCCAAGTCCGCCAGCGCAAGCAGATCTGGAACGTGTTTCAACGGGTCTTCGAAAGCCTTCAAGAAAAAAGGCTCGCGGTATGGCCGGCGATTTGCCGCCGAGCAGAGGAGGCATTGCAGTCCGGCCAGATAAAGAGTCCCTTCGATGGGATCATCGTTGATGAAATCCAGGACCTGAAACCTCAGGAGATTCGTTTGCTTGCCGCGCTTGCCGCGCCCCATCCCGGCAACCTCATGCTCGTCGGTGACGCCGGCCAGCGCATCTACCCCGGCGGGTTCAGCCTCAAAAGCCTTGGAATCGACGTTCGCGGCCGGTCGCGCGTCCTGCGGATCAATTACCGAACGACGGAGCAGATTCGTCGGTTCGCCGACGGCATCATACCAGATGCGGCCGACGACCTCGACGGAGGCACGGAGGCCCGAAAAGGCACACGCAGCCTGCTCCGCGGCCCCGAGCCAACCACGCGCGGCTTCAAGAAGGCACCGGACCAAGTTCCGTTTGTCGTGCAGCAGATCGAGACACTGCTCGGGCAAGGGCTTCAACCAGGCGAGATTGCCGTCTTTGGAAGATCGAAAGCCAGATATGAACCCCTCGCGGAAGCCCTGCGCGACAAGAACCTGCCAGTCCACGAGCTTGCTAGCGAGGGTGGCCACGAATCTCCTCCCGGCATCAACCTGGGTACGATGCACCGTGCAAAAGGCCTGGAATTCAAGGTAGTCTTCGCCTACGACTGCTCGGAAGGCATTATGCCGCACGAGCACACCTTGCAGAAATACCGCGACCCGGCCGACTACGACGCCGCTCGCCTGCGCGAGAAACAGCTCCTATACGTTTCGATCACGCGTGCCCGCGACGAAGCTTACATCACCTGGGCGGGACGCCCGTCACCGTTTTTGCCAAAAGAAGACACGTAGCCTCAAGGATAGATTGACATGAGTTATGCCGTTGGATCACTCGTCCGGGCCCGTGACCGTGAGTGGGTCGTTCTGCCCGAGTCCGAAGGCGACTTGCTCGTCCTGCGACCGCTGGGCGGAACGGACGACGAGACCACGGGCATCTACCTCCCGCTGGAAAAGGTGGAGCAAGCCCAGTTCGACTTGCCGCAACCCGACCGGCTGGGCGACTACCAGTCTTGCCGGCTGTTGCGCGATGCCGTTCGCCTCGGTTTCCGTTCCAGTGCCGGGCCCTTTCGCTGCTTCGCCAAGATCGCCTGCGAACCGCGGCCCTACCAGCTTGTGCCGCTGCTGATGGCCCTGAAGCTCGACCCCATACGATTGCTGATTGCCGACGACGTAGGGGTCGGCAAAACGGTCGAGGCGTGCCTGGTGGCGAAGGAACTGCTCGACCGGGGCGAAGCGAGACGCCTGGCCGTCCTTTGCCCGCCGCACCTTGCCGAGCAGTGGCAGGCTGAGCTTCGCGACAAGTTCCACATCACTGCGGAACTGGTCCTGTCCAGTACGGTATCCCGCCTCGAACGAAACTGTTCGCTCGGCCGATCGTTGTTCCAGGTCTATCCACATGTGGTCGTCTCGATCGACTTCATCAAGTCGGACGCCCGGCGAGGCGATTTTCTTCGCGATTGCCCAGAACTGGTCATCGTCGACGAGGCTCACTCGTGTGCCTTCGGCGGTGTCGGCCGCGGCGGCCGTCACCAACGCCACCAACTGCTCACCGGCTTGGCCGGCGATCAAGACCGACACCTGATCTTGGTCACGGCCACGCCCCACAGCGGGAAGGAAGAGGCTTTCCGGTCGCTACTGACATTCCTTAGTCCCGAGTTTGCCGAGCTGCCGGAAAACCTCGCCGGCAAGGAAAACGAGCACCACCGCCGTCGGCTTGCCCAGTACTTCGTCCAGCGACGCCGAGCCGACATTCGTCATTATCTACAGACCGACACGCCGTTTCCCGAGCGAGAGGAAGCCGAAGAGTCCTACAAGCTGTCGGCCGAGTACAAGAAGCTGTTTCAGCGTGTCCTGGAATACGCCCGGGAAACGGTTCTCGATCCCGGGGGGCAGCGACACCATCAGCGTGTCCGCTGGTGGTCGGCCTTGGCTCTGCTCCGCTCTTTGGCTTCGAGCCCCGCCGCGGCCGCCGCCACGTTGCGGAGCCGGGCCGCAGTCGCCGACACCGATACGCCGGAGGATGCCGACGAGATGGGCCGCCGCACCATTCTCGACCTGGAAGAAGACGAGAGTGCGGAGCGGATGGACGTTGCCCCGGGAAGCGACATCGGCGAGCTGGCCGACGATGAAGCCCGCCACCACCGCCGCCTGCTCGATATGGCCCGCCAGGCGGATGACCTTCAGGGCAAACTGGATGCCAAGCTCCAGACTGCCATACCGCTTATCAGGCGCCTGTTGGCGGATGGTTTCCGGCCCATCGTCTTCTGCCGATTCATCCCCACGGCCGAGTATGTCGCCGAACAACTGCGCGACGTTCTCCCCAAGAAGGACAAGGTCGAAGTCACCGCTGTCACCGGTACATTGCCGCCCGCCGAACGCGAGGACCGGGTTCTCCAGCTTGCCAAGTCGGACACACGTGTGCTGGTCTGCACCGACTGCCTCAGTGAGGGCATCAACCTCCAGGACAATTTTGACGCCGTGGTCCACTACGACCTGTCCTGGAACCCCACCCGACACGAGCAACGCGAAGGCCGCGTCGACCGGTATGGCCAGGAACGCAAGAGAATCCGAGTCCTCACCTACTACGGCGTCGACAACCAGATTGACGGCATTGTGCTCGACGTGCTGCTGCGCAAGCACAAGAAAATCCGCAGCTCGTTGGGCATCTCGGTGCCCGTGCCTGTCAACACGGAAGAAGTCATCGCGGCCGTCTTCGAAGGCCTGTTGCTCCGCGAGCAGGGAGGATCCTTCGACCAGCAGATGATGCTCTTCGACGATTACTTCGAGCCCAAGAAACAGGAAATCCACGGTCAGTGGGACGCCGTCTCCGAACGCGAGAAGCGTTCCCGCACGATGTTTGCCCAGGAAACCATCAAGACCGACGAGGTCGCCCGTGAGCTGGAGGCCATGCGCGCTTGCATCGGTTCGGCGGAACTGGTCGCCAGCTTCACGCAGACAGCGCTAAGGGCCCACGGAGCGTTCGTCACCAAGAAGAACGACACGATCGAATTGGCCATCAAAGAGACTCCTCGGGCACTTCGTGACCGAATCGGCACCGGTGATACCATCAAAGCCCGCTTCGAGTTGCCCATCGGGAAAGACACGCTGTACCTGTCCCGCACCCACCCGGTGGTCGAGTCGCTGGCGTCTTATTGCATGGATACGGCCCTGGACCCCCAGGCCGAAGGCATTGCCCGCCGCTGTGGCGTTATCCGCACCAAGGCAGTCCAGCGTCGCACCACGCTGTTGCTCGTCCGCTTCCGATACCACATCGTCACCCGCCGCGAGGACCAGCCCCCTCAGCCGCTCTTGGCCGAGGACTGCAAGGTCGTCGGCTTCACTGGTTCCCCGGAAAACGCCGAGTGGATCCACGGCGACGCGGCCGAGGCCCTTCTGAAGGCCTCGCCCGACGAGAATGTCAATCCCGACCAGGCCCGCGACTTCGTCGCCCGGGTGATCGACGGCTTCGACCATATCAAGGGCCGTCTGGACGAGTTGGCCGAGGCCCACGGCAAGGAACTCCTCGACGCCCACGTTCGCGTCCGCCAGGCGACCCGCCGCCGTGCTCGGGAAATCAGCTACGAGGTCGAGCCCAACCTCCCGCCCGATGTCCTGGGAATCTACGTCTACTTGCCCGCCAAGGGATAATCGCGATGCAAACCAAACGCCGTGAGCTTTTTACCACGGTCCGTACCGAGGGGGCCATTCTGCCGGCCGACCTGCTCGGGCGGGTCGCCGAGGGCGATAGCGGCCTGGAGGGCCTGCGCCCGGAGGACTATCACCTTAGCGGTGAGAAGCTCAACGAGGCCGTCAACCGTGCGTGGAACCGCCTCTTGGGCGCCTGGACGGCCCTTGGCACGGCCCGCGAGAAGTTGCCCCAAGATGACCCGGCCACGTCGGCCACCCGTGAAAAATGGCTGCTGCCGCTGTTTCGGGAGTTGGACTATGGCCGGCTCCCCACGGCCAAGGCGGTCGAGATCGAGGGCAAGTCGTACGCAATCTCTCATGCCTGGGAGCATGCGCCCATCCATTTGCTCGGCTGGGGGATCGACCTCGACCGTCGCACCCGGGGCGTGGCCGGCGCGGCGACGGCCAGCCCGCACAGCATGGTCCAGGAATATCTGAACCGTTCCGACGACCACCTTTGGGCGTTTCTCTCCAACGGCCGCACGCTGCGTATCCTTCGCGACAACGTCAGCCTCACCCGGCAGGCGTTTGTCGAGTTCGACCTGGAGAGCATGATGGAGGGCGAGGTCTATGCCGACTTCGCCCTGCTCTGGCTCCTCTGCCACCAGTCCCGCGTCGAGGCCGAGCGGCCCGAGCAGTGCTGGCTCGAAAAATGGTCGCAGGCGGCCCTCCAACAGGGCACCCGGGCGTTGGACCAGCTCCGCCGCGGCGTCGAAGAGGCCATCAAGGGCCTGGGACGCGGGTTCCTCGCCCATCCGAACAACGCGCCCTTGCGAGACAAGCTCTACTCGGGCACCCTCTCCGCCCAAGACTATTACCGGGAGCTTCTGCGGATGGTCTATCGGCTGCTGTTCCTCTTCGTGGCCGAAGACCGTGGGCTGCTCTTGGACCCGAAGTCCGATGAAAACGCCCGAGAGCGTTACACGTCGTACTACTCGACGGCCCGAATTCGGCGGCTGGCCGAACGTCATCGGGGCACCCGGCACAGCGACCTCTACCACGGGCTGATCCTCGTCATGGAGCGGCTCGGCTCCGACGACGGTTGCCCCGAGCTGGCCCTCCCGGCGTTGGGCCGTTTTCTTTGGTCGGAGGAGGCAATCGCCGACCTGGTCGGCTGCCACATTCCCAATACCGTCCTGCTCTCCGCCGTCCGCGAGTTGGCCGTCACGGTCGATGGCACCGTGCTGCGGG
>JBDRTC010000864.1:0-9456 GCA_043824335.1 Planctomycetota bacterium
TCCGGTGCATTTGCCGCAGGCCTTCCCGGCAAGGGACGCACTTGCCGCACGACTCATCGGTGAGGAAGTTGATGAAGTACCGGGCGACATCCACCATGCAGGTGTCTTCATCCATCACGATCATCCCACCAGACCCCATCATCGAGCCGGCCTTGGTGAGCTCATCGAAATCGACCTCCAGATCCAACCGGTCCTCCGGGATACATCCTCCCGACGGCCCTCCCGTCTGCACCGCTTTGAATTTCTTGCCCCCCGGAATTCCGCCGCCGATCTCGTAAATGACGTCTCTCAAGGGGATGCCCATGGGCACTTCCACGAGCCCGGTATTGGCAATCTTGCCGACCAGGGAGAAGATCTTCGTGCCCTTGCTCCCCTGGGTGCCGATGGAGGCAAACGCTGCCGCTCCCTTGCTGATGATCAGGGGAACATTGGCCCAGGTCTCCACGTTATTGATGTTGGTCGGCTTGCCCCAGAGCCCCCTTTCGGCCGGATAGGGCGGCCTCGGCGTGGGTTCGCCCACGTGACCCTCCAGGGACAT
The DNA here is from genome assembly GCA_043824335.1 of Planctomycetota bacterium. Taxonomy (GTDB): domain Bacteria; phylum Planctomycetota; class Planctomycetia; order Pirellulales; family Thermoguttaceae; genus JBDRTC01. The sequence continues at coordinate 539 of JBDRTC010000864.1, forward strand.
GAGGAGCGCCGTCTCCTCACCGCACACGAAGGCCCCGGCGCCCCGGTGCACCTGGACGTTGAACTCGAATCCCGAGCCGAGAATGTCTCTTCCCAGGAGGCCATGCTCCTGCGCGCTCTGGATCGCGAGCTCCAGGTTCTCCAACGCCAGGGGATACTCCTGGCGGACGTAGGCATAGCCCTCCCGCGCGCCGATGGCGTAGGCGCCGATCATCAGGCCCTCGAGCACACCGTAGGGGTTTCCCTCCATCAGGGACCGATCCATGTAGGCCCCCGGGTCTCCCTCGTCGCAGTTGATGACGACATACTTCGGCTCCCCCGGGGCATTCCTCGCGAACTCCCACTTCGCCCCCGCCGGAAACCCTGCTCCACCACGCCCTCGCAGGTGCGCCGCTTTCACCTCCTCGATCACCTGCTCCGGCGTCAGCTCGAAGAGCGCTTTGGTCAGCGCTCGATAGCCGCCGATGGCGAGATAGTCCTCGAGGCTCTTCGGGTCGATCCTGCGGTTGGCGCCGAACACGATCCGCTCTTGATTCTTGTAGAAGGGGATCTCCGATTCGTGCGCCGATTTTTCCAGGGTGTTGGGGTCCACGTAGAGCAGGCGTTCGATGATCTTCTTGCCCTGGATCGTCTCCGAGAGGATCTCGGGAACGTCTTCCGGCTTGACTTGAAGATAGCAGATCTCCTCCGGATCAATCACGACGATGGGGCCCTTCTCACAGAACCCGTGACAGCCCGTTCCCCGGAAGCCCAGCCCAACGGACAAGCCTTGTTTTTCAATCGCCGCATGGAACGCCGCGATTACGTCACTGGAGCCGGAGGCGAGACAACCGGTGCCGGCGCAAACGGTAATGCAGGGCGCCTGGGGATCCCTTCCGGACAAAACTGACTGTCTGCGCTTCTCGAGTTCGTCAGGCGAATTGATCCGCGTCATTGTGATTCCCTACTCGTAGCTCCGAAGTACTTCTGCCGTGCCGGCCGGCGAAAGCTTGCCGTGGGTCTTTCCATTGATTTCCATCACCGGTCCGAGTGCGCAGCAGCCGAGACAGTTGACGGTTTCCAGGCTGAACTTCAGCTCCAGGTCCGTTTCTCCCGGTTTGATCCCCGTGACGTCTTCCACCTTGTCCAGGACGCGGCCCGCACCGCGAACATGACAGGCCGTGCCCATGCAGATGTGCACCCGGTGGCGTCCCTTGGGGACCAAGCTGAAAGCCTTGTAGAAGGTCGCGATATGCTGGATCCGGCTGAACGGAACCTGCAATTTGTCACTGACCCGTCGCAGCACTTCCTTGGGGAGCCAGTGAAGCTCGCGCTGAATCTCCAGCAGCACTTGAATGAGCGCACTGGCTGCGCCCTGATGCTTGTCGAGTATCTGGTCTATTCGTTCGAGTTCGAGTTCCATTGCCGCGTTTGGTTCCTCTCGTTGGGTTCCTCAGGAGATTGCTCAGGCGAGCGCGTAGCAATTGTGCTCGCGGTCGAACCTGACCAATCCTTGCCGGGAGGAGCTGTTCATGTGCCGCGAAACCTCGGACGGCTTCAGGTCCAACCGCTCAGAAATCTCTCCGGTCGAAAGGGGGCTGCCTGCCAGGAGCAGCAAAATCTGACTGATCGCCAGTTTCTCGGCAATGAGCTCGTGGAACAGGCGGTTCATTTCGTCGCTGGTGTAGAACTCGTTGTACGCCTTTTCCGACTTGGTCGGCACTCTCAGCTTCTCCCGTTCCACCAGCTTCAGGTACGGAACCAGCTGATTCACGGCAGCGAGCTTCAGCTTCAGTTTGGGTTCGTCCATCCCTTCCCCGGTGCCAAGCGGTCCGAGCTCCCTCAGCTTCGCGGCAAAGTCACTCATGACTTCGGCGAAGCGGGTCCCCTCGGAGGCCGCAATCCACTCGAGCCGCAACCGCTCGGGACTCACCCCGATGTGCCGAAGGAGCTTCTTGCACAGGTGCATATTGCCCAACGCGTCGTAGTTCCCTTCGGTCACGTAGTGGCATTCCCCGGGCCAGCAGCCGCCGATGATCACGCCGTCGGCTCCCCTCTGAAAGGCACGGAGCACAAAGGCCAGGTCCACCCGTCCGGTGCACATGAGGCGAATGATCCGGATCTCCGGGGCGTAGCTTTGTCTGGAAACTCCAGACAGGTCCGCAGCGGAGTATGCTCACCAGTTGCAGAGGAACGCGATAATCCTCGGCGTATGCTCGATTCCTGCCATCATCACTCCTTATTCGGCCTCGCCTGTTTTCCCCGGGGCGCTCCACGCGTCCGACAGGGCCGCGTCAATCTGGTAGCAGACCTCCTCATCGGTGAAGTGCTTCAGGGCGATGGCATGGGTGGGACACTTCGCGCAGCAGAGCCCATCCCCTTTGCAGAGAACAGGATTCACCACCGCCTTCTTGCCCTTCGGCGTATCACGCCAGTCGACCGCCCCATACCTGCAAGCCGTGATACACGCCCCGCAGGACACACAGTCGCTCTCCAGGACCTCGCAGACCGAGCCGGATGCGGTGACCGTATCCTGGGAGAGTAGACTGCCGGCGCGGCCGGCCGCGCCATAGGCCTGGGTGATCGTCTCAGAGATGTGCTTGGGATAGTGATTGGTCCCGCACAGAAACACGCCGTCTGCGGCAAAGTCCACCGGCCGCAGCTTCACGTGCGCCTCTTGGAAGAAGCCGTCCGGGTTCATGGCCACCTTGAAGAGTCGGGCGACGTCCTGGCTACCCGCCGAGGGGATGACGGCGGCCGACAGGACCACGAAGTCGGCATCGATGGCCAGCCTCTGACCGAGGATGGGGTCGCCCACGGTGACTCGCAGAATCGGCTCGCCCTCGTCGTCTTCGTCGGCTTCCACCCGGGGCTTTTCATCCGCCTCCCAGCGGACGAATCGCACCCCCTTCTCGGACGCCTCGAAATAGTAGTCCTCCTGGAACCCATAGGTGCGCATATCCCGAAACAGGATGTAGATGTCCATTTCGGGGTTTCGCTCCTTGAGCGCCAGCGAGTTCTTGATGGCCTGGCTGCAGCAGATCCGGGCGCAGTAGTTGCGGTCTGCCTGGCGGCAACCGACGCATTGGATCATCACCAGGCTCTTGGCGTTGACGAGCCCCGCTCCCTGGGAGATTCGCTCCTCCAGCTCCAGCTGCGTCAACACCCGGTCATCTTCCCCGTAGAGGTACTCGGTGGGCCGGTACTCGTCCGCTCCCGTCGCGAGGACAGCAGCACCGTGATGAATCGTCTTGACCCGCCCTTCGGTTTTCACGGTCGTCACGAAGCTGCCCACGTAACCGGACACGTCGGTGATGGTCGCGTCATGGGAGACGTGGATCAGCGGGTGCTGATAGACCTTGCGAATCAGCTCCCTCAGGTACGCTTGTACATCCAGCCCTTCCAGGGTGGTTCGGAGCCTTCGCGCCATGCCCCCCAGGTCCGACTCCTTTTCCACCAGGTCGACCTCGAATCCCTGGTTGGCCAGGGCCAGCGCGCTGGTCATCCCGGCCGGGCCTCCTCCGACCACCAGGGCCGTCTGGGTGACGGGCAGCTCGAACTCCTTCAGGGGCTCCAGATTGATCGTCCGCGCGACCGACATCCGAACAATGTCCTTGGCCTTCTGGGTAGCTTCCTCCTTCTGTTTGGAGTGAACCCACGAGCAGTGCTCTCGAATATTGGCCATGTCGAAGAAGTACTGGTTGATTCCCCCTTCCCGGAGGGTGTCCCGAAACAGCGGCTCATGGGTCCTGGGGGTGCAGGCCGCGACCACCACCCGATTGAGCCCTTTCTCCCGAATCGTGTTCGAGATCTGCTCCGCAGCATCCGTGGAGCAGATGAAGAGGCCCTCTTCCGCGTGGGCGACATGGCTCAGCGTCTTCGAGTATTCGACCAGGGACGGCACATCCACCACCCGGCCGATATTGGCACCGCAGTGGCACGCAAAGACCCCGACCCGGACCTCCTCTTCCGAGACATCCCGTTCCGGCGGGTACACCCTCTCCCGGGCCAGCTTGCCCCGCCGGGAGCCGAGGATCGCGCCCGTCATGGCGTTGGCCCCGCTGGCGGACATCACCGACTCAGGGATATCCATGGGCCCCTGGAAGGCGCCGCTGATGAAGACTCCCGGGCGCGTGGTTTCGATGGGATTGACCGGATTGGTCTTGCAGAATCCGTGCGCATTGAGCTCAATGCCGAACGTCTTTGCCAGCTCGTGTGCCTTGGCCGGAGGGGCCAGCCCGACACCCAGGACCACCAGCTCGAACTCCTCCTCCTTCACGCCCCCGTCCGCCGCATACTTGATCGTCACATTCTTCGATTCGGGGAGCTCTCTGCCGACTTCGACGTAGCTTCTGATGAACTCGACCCCGGGGAGATTCGCGGCCCGCTGGTAGAACCGCTCGAAGTCCTTTCCATAGGACCGGATGTCGTTGTGAAAGATGGTCGCCTGCGCGTCGGCGTCGTGGTCCTTGGTCAGAATCACCTGCTTCTGGATATAGGAGCAGCAAACCGAGGAGCAGTAGCTGTGCCCCCCTTCGAGCACCTGCCTGGAGCCGACACAGTGAATCCAGGCGATCTTGTGCGGGTGCTTCTTGTCGGAGGGGCGCAGGATCTCTCCCTCGTGCGGTCCGGTGGCACACAGGAGTCGTTCGAAGTCGAGGCTGGTGACCACGTTCTCGAAGGTGCCGTACCCGTAGTCGCCCCTCACCTTGGGGTCGAACACGTCGAACCCCGGGGACAGGACGATGGCCCCGACCTTGAGCTCCAGCGTCTCCGCCTCCTGATGCAGATCGATGGCGTTGTTCTTACACACGCCGACGCAAATGGAGCATTTCCTGTCCTGGAGGTACAGGCACCGGTCATCGATGTACGGGACGAGCGGCACGGCCTGGGAGAAGTAGATGTGGACGGCTTTGTTTCCCGACAGGTCCTGATTGAACGGATCCGGGACCACCACCGGGCAGTACTCCACGCACGTCGTACAGCCCGTGCACCGGTTCTCGACGATGTATCTGGGCTTCTTGGTCAGGGTGACCGTGAAGTCTCCCGCCTCGCCGGCAACACCGTCGACCTCTGTGTAGGTCATGATCTCGATGTTGGGATGCCGGTCGCACTCGATGAACTTGGGTGACTCGATGCACATCGAGCAGTCATTGGTGGGGAAGGTCTTGTCGAGCTGGGCCATCTTCCCGCCGATGGTCGGTGACTTCTCCACCAGATAGACCCGGTACCCCGACGTGGCGAGATCGAGGGCGGCCTGGATGCCGCTGATTCCGCCACCGAGAACCAGGACGTCGCCGAGCGTGTCATCGGTGCGGCTATCGACCAGTTGGTTTGTCAATTCCCGTTGTCCTTGATTCGGTTTCTCCATCATCGAACCGGGCTAGATCACTTCGTTGAGGATTTCTGTGATGTCCTTGATCTCCAGGGCTCCCTCATCCTCCACGCCCAGCCCGCTTTCCTCGAAATTGGTGATGCAGTAAGGACAGGCGGTTACCAACACCTCCGCTCCCACCGCCCTCGCCTGCTCGAGTCTGAGGTCGGAGAATCGCTCACTCTTCGGCGTGTCCATCCAGATCCGGCCGCCGCCTCCGCCGCAACAGAGGCTGCTCTCACGCGAATCCGTCATCTCGAGTAGCTCCAGACCGGGGATCCCTTTCAGAACGTCCCGGGGCTCGTCATAGATGCCGTTGTGTCGACCCAGGTAGCAAGGGTCGTGATAGGTCACCCTCTTTCCGTACGCGCCGGAAACCTTGAGCCGCCCCAGCCGGATCAGCTCCGCCCGGAGCTGGGCGATGTGAACGACCTCGAAGTTCACCATGAACTCGGGATACTCGTTCTGGAAGGTGTGGTAGCAGTGCGGCGACGAAACGAGGATCTTCTTCACGCCGCGGTCCACGAAGGTCTTGATGTTCTCCTTGGCCAGGGTCCTCCACAGCGCCTCCTCACCTGTCTTGCGGATGGACTCGCCACAGCAATTCTCCTCGGATCCGAGAATGCCGAATTCCACGCCCGCCCGCTTCAGGAGATTGGCCGTGGCGACAGCGACCTTCTTCATTCGCGGGTCATAGCTCCCGTAGCACCCCACGAAATAGAGCAACTCCATGCCCTCGGCATAGGCTTTCACGGACAGCCCCTTTGCCCAATCCGCCCGACTCTCCCGATCATAGTTCAACGGGTTGCCGTCGTCCGCCAAGCTCCCCCTCGCGCCGCGCACCGATTTCACTGAGGCCGGGAACACCCCGTACGCTGACGCGACCCTCCGGACCGAGACTCCGATTTCGATCTGCTTGACCCCCCGCGGGCAGCGCGAAGGGCAGGTGCCGCAGGTGGTGCAGCGCCAGATGTCCTCTCCTTCGACCTCGCTCAGGCCGAGCATGGCCTCCCGGACGATCTTGCGGATGCTGAAGTCCCTGACCCGATTCCAGGGACACACCACATCACACTTGCCGCACTGGTAGCACAAGCTGCAGGATTCCGATCCTCCGGCCTGTTTGATCTCGTCTTCGGCTTCTTTGAAGGGAGCTACTGTTTCCACGGTGTCAGCCCTTCTTCGACATCCGGGTGACGGAATCAATGATCCTGTTCCACCCATGTTTGTTGGCCAGGGCTTCCAAGCCGATCTCGATCTCGTCCTGCGCCGTTTCCTCTTCCTCTACCTCTTCTTCCCTTTCCTCGTAGATCAGGGCACCGACGATGCACCACTGCACACACATGGGCTCCGACAACGTCGGGTCGGATTCACACATGTCGCATTTCAGCGGGAGACCCGAGTCGGGCTCCTTGAAGAGGTCCCGGGAGGGGCAGGAGGCCCGGCAGAAGGAGCACTCATCGTACTCCTTTCCGTCAATCGTGTATTTGTCCCTGCCCGTACATTCGGCTGCCGCATACTCACCCGCGTACACAGGAACATAGATGTCTGACAGGGGATCCCGGATCACCCGAATCCGCGACCTGGCCGGGTTGTTGCTGCTGTATTTCGGCGCGGCGTGAAAGGCGGAGCAGATGACCTCACAGGCCCGGCAGCCATGGCATTTATCGACGTCAATCTTGATGGTCTTGACGAGCTTCTTCTTTTTGGCACCCATCGCGGCTCACCTCCCCTCTTCGGGTTCTGTCAAGATGCCCCGCCGCAAGAAGTCCTCGCTCACGTAGTCCAACCCCAATTCCTGCAGAGATTCTCGGGTCGGAATCCCCTCGCTGTTCCACCCCTTGAATTTGTAATACTCGTCCAGAAGTGTCGCTTCGAGCTCTGGAAATCTTTTCCTCCAATGGTCTTCCGGAGGCTTCTCGTCTTTTCGCCTCATACCCCTTCTGACGTTCACGGACCGCACGAGATTCCGGATTCTCTTGGCGGCCTGCGTGAGCTTGGCTGTGTCGATATCGATCCCGGCCCCCGAGGAGATCAGCGTCGGTAGGTTGTGGATATGAAACGGAGGCTTCAACGGAAACGACGACAGCCCGGCGCACATGCCGAGGGCGTCATCGATGTAGTGCATCTGCTCTTGCCAGTTGACAATCTCACACGTCGCCTCGGGAGGTGGATACTGCGGGATCGATTTTTCTCCGCGCAGCTCCCAGTCCAGGAACCAGGTCTTGAACTTCTCATGCGGCACGTGGATCCAATCCTTGACGAATTCCTCTCGCTCCTCCCTCGTCACAAACGGCGCTTGGGGAAAATTCCCTTCAATCTGGGTGATGTTGATCTTCTCGCCGGTGCTGTACATGAGGAAGTAGATTGGATTCAGCATTCCCAGCTTGAGCGGCAGCTGCTCATGTTTCTTGATGTTGTTGTGAGCGTACTCTTGGGCGCCCTTGCCGATCTGCTGGGCGGCCCAATGGGTGCCATTGGCCAGAACATCTCCAATCCCCTCACGCCTGACAATTCTGTCGAGTAACCAGTAGAACCGTTCTTCGTTATCGGACGGCAGTCCGGCCATGTCCTCGTCGGTGAGAATGCCGTTCTCGTAGAGCTCGAGGCCGAAGGCCATGACCTGCGGGGTGGAGAACGCGTCCACGCCGTACTCTGTGGCGGCTTGTGCGATTCGAAGACCGAATTCCAGATCGGACATGGCCGCCATCGTATAGGTGAGCTTCGAGAAGCACTTCATCATGTAGGTGGGAAGCCCTGGGAGGGAGAGTGTCGCCCCGCATTTCATCGGGCAGTTGTAGCAGCTGATCAACCGCGTCCGCGCGTTCTCCAGCGTCTTCGTCCACTTTTTCTCCACCTCCTCGGTCCAGAACCCTTTTCTGCGGAGTCGAGAATTTCCCCACATGAAATTCTCGGTGTGCCACTTCTCGTCATGCACGGCCATCTCTTGCGGTGAGCCGAGTCCGGCCAAGATGGGCATGACCCCCGGAATGGGATTGTCCTTTCGGACCTCGATGTACTGCAGTGCCTTGTTGCAGAGCTCGATGAATTCGGCCGGTCGGGCGATGTTGATGTCCTTGGTTCCGCGGACTGCGATCGCTTTCAGCCTTTTGTCGCCCATCACAGCGCCGATTCCACCTCGGCTGGCGCTGCTCTTGCCCTGTTCGATGGAGGCGAAAAAGACCCGGTTCTCGCCGGCCAGGCCGATCGCACACACCTCGGCCTTGGGCTCCTTCAGCTCTGCTTTGATGAGCTCTGCAGTTTCAATCGCGCCTCTGCCTTGTAAATGGGAGGCATCGCGTATTTCCACTTTGTCGTTGTGTATCCACAGGTAGACCAAATCGGGGGACTGGCCGCGGAGAATCACCTTGTCATACCCGGCATACTTCAGCTCCGGCGCCCAGAACCCGCCCATCATCGAAAAGGCCATCAAGCGGGTCTGAGGAGAGAAGGTTGAGACAATGGTGCGATTGCAGCCGGGAGCGGGTGTGCCACAGAGAAGACCGGTACTGAAGATGAGCAGGTTTTCGGGCGAAAAGGGCTCAGCTTCCGGGGGAACCCGATCCCAC
>JBDRTC010000865.1:0-3135 GCA_043824335.1 Planctomycetota bacterium
CCGGATTCTTGGCCAGCATCTTTTGCGAGACGGCGTCCAAACGCGGCGGCACGTCCTCGCGTACGTCGCACAACGAAGGGACCGGCTCCTGGCAGTGGGCCAACAGGATCTGGACGGGTGTTTCGCCCACATAAGGCTTCCGCCCTGTCAGAAGACGAAAGAGCGTGCAGCCCAGCGAATAGATGTCGGCCCGGTGATCGGCCGAATGCGTGTCCTGGGCCTGCTCGGGGGCCATGTAGTCGTAAGTCCCCATCACCTGGCCGCTTTGGGTCAGCGCGTCCGGAGCGGTCGGGTCGGCCGCACGGGCCGGCCGGTCCATTCGGGCCAGGCCCATGTCGAGCACCTTGACGGTGCCCTCCGAGTCCAAGAGCAGGTTCCCCGGCTTGATGTCGCGATGGACCACCCCTTGCCGATGGGCGTACTCCAAACCGCGGGCGGCCTGAATCACGTACTCGACCGCCTCCCCGACCGGCAGCGGTCCCCGCTCGGCGACGACGTGGGCCAGATCCTGGCCGTCGATGTGCTCCATTACCAGGAAATAGATGCCATCGGCTTCTCCGGCATCGAAGGCCGTGACGATGTTGGAGTGCGTCAGTTTCGCAGCGGCCTTGACTTCTCGCTGAAACCGCTCGACGGCCTGCCCAGACCGCATCGCCTTGGCGGGCAAGACCTTCACCGCCACGGTCCGGTCCATGGTGCGGTGCCTCGCCTTAAACACCTCCCCCATGCCCCCGGCGCCGATCCGGTCGAGCACCACGTAGTCGCCAAGGAGCAAGCCCCTCGTTTTCCCCTGGTAGACCTGGGCCGCCTGGTACTTGGTCAGCTTCCCGGCACGATTCAACTCGCGAGCAAGCCCCTGAGCGTCCTTGGGCCGCTTCTCCGGCGGAAGCCTGTCCTGGAACGCCGCCAGCTCAGCCGCCGAGAAGAGGCCGCTTTGAATGAGGTTCTCGACAAATTGTCCAAGCGGAATGGGCATAATCAGCACCCCAAGGGAACGGCGTTCGGAGTCTACTATACGCCAGTTGACAGGGAGATGACAATCCTGTATCCGCGAGGGGAAATCGGCCAACTCAGCCGTAAACAGCGGGATGGTCCACATTTGCGGCTCGTGGTAGAATGCACAGTTTAGGGCTTGGCCGTTTCCGCGGGTAGAATAGAATTGAGAGGGGCAATGCAACGCTCAACTGCCCCTGGGAGTTCCGACTTGACGGGAGTTTCAGCATTCCGGGAGTCATGAAGCGGTGACGGCTCGAGATCGAATCCGTTTGAGGCGGGTGGAACGCGAGGCTGAGGGTTACCTCGAGCTTGGCATGGGGCAACATGCGCTCTCGGCCCTCGACCGGTTGGGGAAGGCGGCGAGCTTCAGCCCGCGCGCACTCTACCTGCAGGGCGAAGCGTTTCGGGAACTCGAACGCTATGAGGAGGCGTTGGAGCCGCTTCGCCGGGCCGCCAAAGCCGATCCCGAAAACACCCACGTCTGGCTCGCCCTGGCGTGGTGCCACAAGCGAACCGCCCGGCTCGATCGGGCGATCGAGGCGACCCAGAGGGCCCTGGAGGTCGAACCGTCCGACGCCTTGATCCAATACAACCTCGCCTGCTATCTGAGTCTGGCGGGCGAGAAAGACCGGGCATTGGCGCACCTGTCGCAGGCGCTCTCGCTGGATCCCGACTATCGGGTGCTCGTGCACGAGGAGCCGGATTTCGACCCCCTCCGGTCCGACCCAGACTTTCAATCGCTGACGAGCATCGTCGTCTGAAAGCGAAAAAAAACGGGCGGCAGGGTTGCTGCCGCCCGCATGAGTCGCCTTCGCCTGCGGGATCGGAGGGGGAAATTTCCAATCCGTTCTAACCTCGCGCGGGACGACTCAAAAGCGATAGGTCAGGCCGGCAAAGCCGCCGTGTAGCACGAGGTTGCCGTTGTGGTCGATGTCGGCCAATTCCGGCGTGTCGACCACGTAAGGCGGAATCTGGTGCTCTGTCAGGCCGATGCCCGTCGCCGCCACGACGCGGTAGCCGATCTCCGCGCTCCACTTCGTGGCGAACTGCCACGAGAGACTCACGTCGATTTCGGTGAGCAACGAGACGACGTCCTTGGTCGAGTTGACGGGGTAGGAGGGGTAGCCGGCCGGGGCTACGTCGAACAGCTCGCCATCGCCGCGGTACGCGCTAAAGCGGTGCCGGATGTGGTTGTTGTAGATGCCCACTTTCGGGGCCAACGATAACGCCCAGTTGCCCACGCAGTAGTTCAGGTTGCAGCCGAACTGGGGGCCGATGAGGTTGTTCCGGATGCCGTCTTCCAGGTAGCCGACGGCCGTCAGGTCGGTGGTCCAGTCGGTGGTGCCGGCGTCGCGCGATCCGAAGGTCAAGTCCTCGTCGAACCGGAAGAAACGGACGCCTACCGACCAGTCAAGATCCAGCGGGCTACAGCGCTCGAAGCCCATTTGGTTGCGGATCAGGTTCACCTCCACGTTGTGCACTTCGGCGCGCCGCCAAACGCGGTGCTCCGCGGCCCCGTCGAACAGGTCGACGGGCAGCCCCGGAAGTCCCCCGTTGCGCCACACGACGTCGGTAAAGTCCAACGGCGTGGCAACGCCGCTGGCATGGGTCTGGCTGGCCATGTCGGTGAACGGATCGAGTGTCCAGTAGGCCGCCTCGAGCGCCCACGTGCCGCAGCAGAAGTACCGGCCGAAGCGGACCTCCCCGCCCCCGCGCCAGTCCCAGTCGGGACCGGTGGGCAACTGGTTGGGGTTGTTGCCCGACTCGTAGGTCGTCCACAATCGGTTGGCCTTGTCGCGGGTCATGACCAATCCCATCGCCGACGCGTACCAACTCGGCTGGAAGCACGGCGCGCAGCCCTCGGAATCCCCGCAGCCGAACACTTCATCGACGCGGCATCCCACATCCGACCCGCACGCCGAGCTGTTAGCCCAAGGCCGCGGCAAAGGGCGGTTCGCTTCCGAAAGCATCTGATCCACCAGGCTGGGAGCATCTCCGCCCGGTTCGAGAGGACGCGTCACGTCGCCCGCAGGCGGCGGGGCAGGCTGTACCGCCGACACCTGCTGTAGGGGGCTCGCGTAAAGGGGGCCGGACCTGAAGTGAAGCGGGTCCGACGCCTAGGCTTGAGTCTGCACCGGC
>JBDRTC010000866.1:0-2043 GCA_043824335.1 Planctomycetota bacterium
CGCTCCAGCACTCCGAAAAGAGCTCGAAGCAAACGGGGCCATCGTCGATTGGACGTAGCCTCGTCCGACGAAGGAGGAAACCATGGGGACCGCACTATCACTGGCAATGTTGGCGACCGTCGCGTCCGCCGCGCCCGAATCGGTCGTTTACCATGAAGGGTTCGAGACCGGCGAGCCGAAGTGGGCCATTTGGGCCAAGAACGCCGACGAGCCGTGCACGATCCACGTTCTCGGCCCCAGCGGGGAAAAAGCATTTGCCGGGGAGCGCTCCCTGAAGCTCGACCTCACGTTCCACGACGGCTCCTACTGCTACTTCGGCACGCCCGTCAAGGTGCCGGCGGCCGGGAACTTGAAGCTCAGCGGGTACCTCTGCGTCGATCAAATCCCCAGCGGCGTACACGTGGGCCTGGGCTGGAACGTCGATCTGCCGCCCTCAGGACACAGTGGTTGCTCCACGATCGAGACGCTCTCCAAACCGACCGGCGATTGGCGGCGGTTCGAGGTCGATCTGGCAGAAGTCGGCGAGCGGACTGCCCGAGGCGTGCTCGGCTCGCCCTACGTGCTCCGCTATCTGAACCGTATCGCCCTGATGTTCTCCGGCAAGTTCGAGCCCGGTGGGCACGTGGTCGTTTACGTCGACGATGTGAAGATCACCGGCCAGGTCCCGGCCGACTACGAGACGGCCATCGAGGCCGAGATCGACCGGACCAAGGCGGCCCAGAACGCCAAAGTCGAGGGCTGGAACCAGCGTGCCCGGGAGGCCCGGTCCGCCGTCGAGAAGCTGCGATCCGATGCCGCGGGGCTTCCCTCGCCAATCCGTGAGCACGCCGTCGAAGTGGCTGATGCGGCGGCGACCACGGCCGATGCCTTCCTGGCCGATACGGCCAGGCTCTTGAAGCAGAGCCGTTGGCTGCGGCCGGCGGACGAAAACGTCTGGACCGAACGGCTTGCCGCCGTGCAGTCGGCCGCCGAGACGCTCCGCCGGTTGCCCGAGTACGCCGGCAAGCATCCTGTGCCGTACGTCCTCTACACGCGGCCGGCGATCACCGACGCCCGGTTGCTCCCCACGCAAATGCCCGTGCCGGCTTCCGTGGGCGACACCATCCGTTTGACGGCCACGCCCGGGGAATACGAGTCGGCCACGTTCGCCGTTTTCGCTTGCCGGGAGCTGAACGACGTCGAGCTTGTGGCCACCGACCTGGAGCGTGACCCCAAGAGTGGCTCAGGCACGATCCCGGGCTCGGCCGTGGACCTGAAGATCGTGAAGGTTTGGTACCAGGCGGGCATTGGCTCGATCGGCGCCGGGCGGCGCGAGCCGGTGCTGGTGCCGGAACTGCTGTTGAACGACGACGACTTGATCCGCGTGGATACGGAAAACCGACACAACTTGATGCGGCACCAGGAGGCCGGGGGACAGGAGACGTACGTCTCCATCTCGGACCCCGATCCAGAAGAGATGCCCGACGTCGCCCCGCGGGACGCCAAAACGCTACAGCCCTTCAACATCCCTGCCCAGAGCCTCAAACAGGTGTGGGTCACGGTGCGCGTGCCGCCCGGCACGCCACCCGGCCGGTACCAGGGGGCGATACACGTCCGCCCGCGCGGCCAGCCGGAAACGGCGGTCGCGGTTCAGCTTCGCGTGCTCCCGTTTGAGCTGGAGCCGACGACGTTGGTCCAGTCGATCTACTATCGGGCGAAGCTGGGAGCAAACCGTCATCCGCACACGGTCAACAGCGAGTTCAAGACGCAGCAGCAACTCGAGGCCGAGCTGGCCGACATGTTCGCCCACGGACTGACCTCCCCCGGCACGTACCAACCCTTCGACGCCGCCTTGCCCAAGGTGCTGGAGATCCGCAACCGCGTCGGTTTCCGCTCTGGGCCATTGTTCACGCTTGGCGAGAGCACGGGCACGGGATCAGACCCGGGTCACCTCGCCTCGCTCGAAGCCGCCGTGGGGAAATGGCGGGAGCTGGCCGGGCGGTACGGGCACGAGAGCGTCTACTTCTACGGGCAAGACGAGGTCCGGGGCGAGCGGCTCGAGGC
>JBDRTC010000867.1:0-11668 GCA_043824335.1 Planctomycetota bacterium
CTGTCGAAAAGACGGCGCGGGTTCTGCGGGTTCGGCTTCAACTGGTCGTGCGAAAACCGCCGAAACGTTCCAGTGGGAACGGCACCTGATCTCGACGTCTGCTTTTTCTTCATCGTTACTTACTCCTCATTGAAGAAAAGGAGTTCGTATGCATTACGGCGTGCGCCCTCGAAACCGGCAATGTTCCGGCGAACACGAATTCGTTTCCGATTCCACCCACCAAGAATAGACCTCGCTTCAGCGCAGTCAGCGTAGCTCACCACGAAGGATGCTCCCCTCTCATTGATCTTCTTCAGATGCTCGGCGAGCCTAATCAGATCTTTCTTGTTAAACCATTCCGCCCCGTATTCACGAAAAACGCGACGGGACTCTACTGCATACGGTGGGTCCAAGTAAACGAAATCTCCTTCTCGGACATACCGAACCGTCGTTCCGAAATCCCAGGTTCTCAGAACCGCACCCTTGAGTAGGTTCGCGCACGCCTTGAAGTCGTCAAGTGTTGGCAATCTCCCTGTCTTGCCGGAAGCTGCATACGGGACGTTGAAACGGCCTTCCAGGTTCGTGCGATAAAGTCCGTTGAAGCAATATCGATTCAAGTAGACGAACCGAACTACTCGATTGATTCGAGACAGTCCCTCGGGCTCCTGACGACGCATCTCGTAGTACGTGGCCTTATCGCCTTTGATTGAAGTGACAAGGTTGTGGACCCGAACCGGATGCTCACGAATCACTTCGTACGCCTCGATGAGTTCCGGGTTCTTGTCGGCCAACAACGCCTCCTCCGGCCGAATCGCAAAATACAATACTGACGAACCGGCAAACGGCTCAACGTAGCGCTTGTGACGTGGCTTCCAGAATGCTTTGAGGCGCTTGACGAGTTGGCGCTTGCTGCCAGCCCAGCGCAGGAATGGACGCGGCGCCGTTGGGACTCTTTCCGCCAGTGCTCACCATACCAATTCGTCTTGAGTGCACTGCCGCCGACCTTCCCCCACATCAAATAGATTACCACAACGAATGAGAACCTCAAAGACGGCTTGCAAGCGCATCACGACCACGCTCTGGATCTGAAGTGAGCCATTCTTGCATGTAAGTCTTATCGCGATCACTGACGCAACACTTGGCCAGGCAATACCTTATGTCCCGGAGGGACAACCGATAATAGCCCAGCGATTCATCGCTGGGAAGGCTTGAATAGCGGACCATCACGGGTGCGTCAAGTTCGGCGCCCAGAGTCCCGGTTGAAGCTCGGGCGTTTGGCCGGAAGCCGGGAACGTCTCTTGGACGGCCTCGCGAAGCTGCTCGGAAAGTTGGGCGACGGTTTCCGCGTGCGCGGGATCGCCGGTGGCTTGACAACCATCTTCGGCCTGATACAACCAGCTTCCAGAGCGTTCTGGATAGGAGTTTCAGGGGAGGGAGAAAGCGATCATGCAGCCGTTACGCTACGGGATCATCGGGGGCGGGTTTGTGGCAACGTTCCAATGCCGCGCGCTGACCGAAGTGCGGGGAGTCGAGGTCGCGGGGTTCGTTTCAAAGGACCCGGTCGACGAATTGGCCGCCAGCGTGAGAGCGCGGGGGTTGGGCGAAGCTCGGGTCTTCTCAAGCATCAAGGAGATGGCGCCCGAGGTCGACGTGTTGGCCATCTTCGCCCCGAATTTCGCCCGGATTGAGATCGTCGAAGAGATCGTCGACGCCGTGAAGGCCGGCGCGGAACTCAAGGGCATCATCTGCGAGAAGCCGCTGGCAAGAAACCTGGCCGAAGGCCGGCGGATCGTCGAGCTTATCTCCGGGCTGAACGTGCCTACGGCGTACTTCGAGAACCAGATCCACATGAAGTCGATCCAGGCCGAGCGGGCCCAGCTGAGGCCGGTGATCGAAGCGATGGGGCCTCTGCTCTTGGCCCGGTCGGGCGAAGAGCACGCCGGTCCGCACAGCGCCTGGTTCTGGGACCCAACGCAGCAAGGCGGCGGCGTGCTCAGCGACATGGGCTGCCATTGCCTGGCGGTCGCCTGGTACGCGCTGACCCCGCCCGGCAAGCCCGTCCGGTTCCTCGAGCCACAGTCGGTGATGGCCGATGTCTCCTTGTTGAAATGGGGGCAGCCCCGCTGGCGCCAAGAGCTTGTGGACCGCTACGGCGTCGATTATTCCAAGACGCCCGCCGAAGACTTCGCCACCGGGATGGTAACCTTCCGAAACCCGGAGACCGGGCAACTCGTCAAGGGCCAGTTCACCGTCTCCTGGATGTTCGACAAGCAAGGGCTCCGGCTCTATCTCGACGGCATCGGCCCGGGCTATGCGTTCGAGATGAACACGCTCCGCTCGCCGCTGGAAGTGTTCATCGGCGATGCGGCCGCCGGCGGCGCGGCCGACACCGAGGCCGCCCTGGAAAAACTCCAGGCCAGCCGCGGACTCTTGACCGTCCAGCCCAACGAAGCCGATCTCTACGGCTACACCGACGAAAACATCGACGCGGTGGCCGCCTTCAACGAGGGCCGATCGGCTCTCTTGGACTGGGACTACGGCCTGGAGATCGTGCGGCTTACCATGGCCGGATACCTCTCGGCCGAACGCGGCGCCACGGTCGACCTGACCGACCCCGCCACTCAGAAAGAGCTGGAAACCTACGTCCCCTTGATCCAGCAGGGGCGCGGTGCGGAAACCCTCGCGCTACCGCCCGGATAACCCACCGTCTGCGGTCATCCTCGCAGCGGGATCTCTTCGGACTTCAAGAAGGCCAGCAGAGCGCTCCGGAAATCCTCGATTTCTTCGCTCTTAAGCGTGTGGTCCCAAGCGCCGAGCCAATAGCGATAGGTGTAGCTCGCCTGGCCTTTGGGCAGCCCCTTCCCTTTGTAGGCGTAAAGGAAATCGCGACGCATGACAAGCGGGTGCGAAAATGCGGCCAGGCGCTCTTCGAGCGCGGCAAAGCCTTGGCCGGCGTCCCAGACCATGGAAAAATCCTGCCACGATCCGGGGTAGACGGGCGAGGCCTCGTAGGCGACCTGCGGATAGATGGGCCCCTCGAACCGGTCCATGGCCAGCTCGAACCAGACGACCTGGCCCCCTTCCTCGGAAACGGCCTCGAGGATCGGACCGGCCAGCACGCCCGCCCCGCCGAGAGTCTGGTCGCCACGGCGAACCTGAACCCAGTGGTCCGCGGTCTGCCAGGGCGTCTGGCCGCCGGCTGAAGGCTCGAAGGCGAACGAGCCGTGTCCGATCGTGCGGGCGAGGTCTTCCATCACGCCCTTGATCGCGCGGAAGTGCTCTTCCGGCGACGGCTGGCTCGCAACATGGAAACTGACGCCGGCCAAGTTGGTCGTCTCCACGCACCCGCCGTCGTCGGCCAGGTGGTACACGTGGCCGATCTCGAACAGCCGGAACTGGTCGCGATGGGCGCGGTTTTTACCGACCAACGCCAGCATGTTGGGCACAAGCGTGGTCCTCAGCCGCCGGTTCTGCTGGGCAGCGGGGTTGCGAAGCGCGAGCGTCCGCTTGGGCTCGAAGCCGATCCGCTGAAGCCAGTCGTCGTCGGTCCACCCGTAAGTCTGCACCTCGACGAACCGGTGGGCCCCGGCCAAGAGCCGCCGCGCTTTGTGCTCGATGCGGAGCGGCTTGTTCGCGTACAGGGGCTTGAGCGGAAAGGCCGGCATTACGGGCTCGATCTTGTCGTAGCCGTAAACGCGCAGCACCTCCTCGACGATGTCGGCCGGGATTGAAACGTCGTGCTCGCTGCGGTGCGGCGGAATGCCCACTTCGAGCCGGTCCGGCTCCTCGTATCGGGCCTCGAACCCGAGCGAGTGGAGGATCGAGACGACCCGCTCGTCGGGGATCTCGGCCCCGGCCATGTTCCGGAAGCTGCTCCGGGAAAGCGCCAACGGCCTGAACCGGTCCTTCAGATCGCCCGCCACGGTGAAGCGGCTGGTCACTTCGTGCTCCACGCCGGCCTCTTCGACCAACCCCAGGATCCGCGCGATGCCGAGCTTGACGTTCACCGGCGGCTGGCTTTTCTCGAACCGTTGGGCCGATTCCGTGCGAAGATCCAGGCGGACCGAGGTCCGGCGGATCCGCGAAGCCTTGAAGTTCGCGCTTTCAAGGAGCACGCGGGTTGTGGTTGCCTCCACTTCGCTGTTCAGGCCGCCCATCACGCCGGCCAGCGCAACCGGCTCCTTCTCGTTCCAGATCAACAGGTCGTCGGGCAGCATCTTCCGCTCTTGGCCGTCGAGCGTGGTGAACGTGCCCTCGGCACCCATTGTCGCCACGCGCACGGCCTTGAGCCGATCGCCGTCAAAGGCGTGGGTGGGCTGCGCCAACTCGAGCATCGCGTAGTTGGTCAGGTCGACCAGGAGATTGTACGTCCGCTGCCCTAGCGCGTGCAGCCGCCGCTGGATGACCAGGGGTGAAGGCACCGCCGCCTCCACGAGGAACTCCAGACAAGCGTAACAGGGACAACCCTCGGGGTCGTCGACCGAAAGGGGATAGGCCGGCAGATCGTCGAAACGGGCCAGGTCTGCCAAAGGCAACGGCTCCAGCGGGCGCCCGAACACGGCGGCCAACTCACGCGCGAACGCATAATGGCCCCACAGGTCGGGCCGATGCGTGAGGCTCTTGTTGTCGATCTCGATCACCACGTCCTCGGCGGGAATGAACCGCACGAGCGGCGTTCCCGGCTTCAACGACGCCGGACACTCCAGCACCCCTTCGTGCCATCGGCTCATGCCCAACTCTCTGGCCGAGCAGAGCACGCCCTCGCTCTTGTGACCGGACACCTCGCTGGCGACGATCTTCTGGTTCTCGGCCAGCACGACGCCCGCCGGGGCGAAGGCCGACTTCATCCCAGGGCGCAGGTTGGGCGCCCCGCACACGGTCACGTGCCGGCTCCCCGCGCAGTCGACCGTGGCCAGTTGATTGGACGACTCCTCAGCGCTTGAGCCCCCCGCGATGGGCTCCACGGAAACGACTTCGCCGATGACCACACCCTCGACGGCCCGGCGGATCACCTCGAACCCCTCCACCTCGGCCGTGGACATCGTGAGCCGGTCGGCGATTGTTTCCGGGTCAATTCCCGAGAGGTCGACGAAGTCGGAAATCCAGTCGAGAGAAATCTTCACGTCGTCTTTCCTTGTTGACTCCGAATGCGATATGACGCCGAAGGGATCACCACGGAGGCACAGAGGCACAGAGGACACGGAGAGTTCGACCAGAATCCTCGCTTTCGCTCTGTGTTCTCCGTGCCTCCGTGGTCAATTTCAACGCTGTACTGTCAAACGGTTGCCGGAAACTGCTCGTAGAAGCGGACGTCGCCGGAGTTGAAGAGGCGGATGTCGGGGATGCCGAACTTCATCATCGCCAGCCTGGTCAGCCCCAACCCAAAGGCGAAACCGCTGAACTCGTCCGTGTCGATCCCTCCATACTCAAGCACCCTGGGGTGGACGAGCCCGCAGGGGATCAGTTCGATCCAAGCGGTCCCCTTGCAAGTGGAGCACCCTTTACCGTTGCAGAGGAGGCACTGGATATCGAGCTCAAAGCCCGGCTCGACGAAGGGGAAAAACCCCGGACGGAGCCTGACCACCACGTCGCGGTGGAACACTTCGCTCAAGAGGGCCTTCATCACGGCAATCAGGTTGGCAACCGAGATGTCCCGGTCGACCAGGAGCCCTTCCAGTTGATAGAAGGTGTTTTCGTGGCTGGGGTCGATGGCCTCGTAACGGAAGCAGCGGCCCGGAAAAATCGCCCGAACGGGAGCCCCGAACCGCTCCAGCACCCGGACCTGGTTGGCCGACGTGTGCGTTCGCAGCAGCATGCCGTTTTCCAGCCAGAAGGTGTCTTGCATGTCGCGGGCCGGATGGTCGGCGGGGATGTTCAGGGCGTCGAAGTTGTAGTATTCCGTCTCCACCTCGGGGCCGGTGAGGACCATGAAGCCCATGCCCTGAAAAATGTCCTCCAACTCCATCTGCACCAGCGAGATGGGGTGCAGGCAGCCGACCGTGTGATCGGTTCCGGGCAGCGTGAGATCGAGCTTCCCGGCGGTTGCGCTCCACGCGCCCGCACCGGACCCGCTCTTGGCGGCTTTCACGGCCTCGGCGATCCTCTCTTCGGCGAACTTCTTCAGCTCGTTCAACTGGCTGCCGAACTGGCGCCGCTCGTCGGGCGTCATCTTGCTGAAGTCGGTGCCCTTGGCCAAGGTGGTGATCCGGCCCTTGCGGCCCAGGTATCGGATTCGGACCTGTTCCACCTCGGGGCCTGAGCGGGCCCCCTCCAAGTCCGCCAGCAACTGGTCGCGGATTTCCTTCACTTCGATGCCTCCGGGGAAAGACGAATCCGTATTTCTCGCCCATATTCCTGGACACGTCAAGTGGGGTCGGCACTCCTCCATCTATTCTCGGCATCCGGACAAATTCTGGCAAGGATTCGTCGATCGCTTCCCAAGGCCCGACCCGCTATCATAAGGCCAAAACACCGGCTCGTTGCAACAGGGGGAACACCATGAACGGAAAATCTGTACTTGCATCGCTCTTTCTGGCCCTGGTTTCAGGCCCGGTCGTCGCGGCGGCGGAAAGCCGGACCGACACGATCGAGCCGTTGCTCAGCGTCGTCGATCTGGGCATTGGCCAGGAGGCCACCGTCGAGCTGTGCGACGGCAAGACGGCCACCGTGAAGTTGATCAATCTCGAAGAGAAGCGCGACAGCCTCCGAAACGCCGTGCGGCAGGCCCGGGTGACCGTCGAGGTGAACGGCCGCCAGGTCGCCCTTACGGCGGCGACCTATCACTTGCCGGTCACGGTGGGCGACGTCCAAATCGACTGCGCAATCACCAAGGGCCACTTGGAGCACGGCGACCACTGGGCCCTCGACGCCGACGCCCGCTTGCGCCTCTGGCCTGCCGGCTCGCCCTGGATCCGCCCGGGCACGTTCACCTATCCCGCCAAGCAAAAGTGGTTCGCCAGCGGCACGTTGATGGCCAACGAGATCGGCGACGACGAGCGGCCCGCCGACAAGTCGATCTATTACCACTGGGGGCTCGACATGGGCGGCGCCGATCGCATGGTCGACGTGGTGGCCGCCACCGACGGCGTGGTCGTCTCGGCCGGCGTCACGGTGCTCAAGTCGAACGAGATTCCACCCCCGGTCAGGCCCCGCTACGACGTCGTCTACCTCCGCGACGCCCGCGGCTGGTACTACCGCTACAGCCACCTTGACTCGATCGATCCTTCCGTCAAGGCGGGAGAGCGGGTGAAGCAGGGGCAGAAGATCGGCGTGCTCGGCAAGGAGGGGGCCAGCGGCGGCTGGTCGCACCTGCACTTCGACATCGTCGCCCCACAGCCCAGCGGGCGGTACGGCATCTTGGAGGGCTACGCGTTTCTCTGGCAGGCGTATCACCAGGAACACGAAACGAAGCTCCAGGCCGTGGCCCGACCGCACCAGCTCGTCTGGACCGACGAGCCGGTCGTTCTCGACGGTGCCCGCTCCTGGAGCGTCAAGGGGCCGGAGCACATCAAGAGCTACGAGTGGACCCTCAGCGACGGCGCGACCGCCAGTGGCCCGACCGTCGAGCACCGCTACAGCCGGGCGGGCACCTACAGCGAGGTCCTCAAGATCACGGACGACGAGGGCCGCGTCGACTACGACTTCGCCCTGGTGCAAGTGGTCGACCGCAACTCGCCCGATCAGCAGGCGCCCCGTGTCCACGCGGCGTACTGGCCCACGTTCGGCATCAAGGCGGGCGACGAGGTCACGTTCAAGGTGCGCAGCTTCCGCGTAAAGGCCGATGAGGGCCATGAGCTGTGGGATTTCGGCGACGGCAGCCCGCCGGTGAAGGTCCAATCCGACGCTGGCGCCGATGCCCACGCCAAGGACGGCTACGCGGTCACCACGCACCGCTTCGCGCGCCCCGGGCGTTACCTCGTCTCGGTCCGGCGGACGAACCCCCGCGGCGAAACCGGCACGGACCACCTCGACGTGCTCGTCGAGCCCCGCTGAGTGGTCTGTTTTGTGGTGCAGAAGCGCCCCGTTTAACGGTCCTGTAGCCACAGTCGAAGGACAACGCCCACGGACCGCGGTCCGTGGGGTCCGCCTGCGAGACTTCGCCGAACACTTGCCTCTGCCGATTGTTCCGGCTATGGTGTCAGTCAATCCTCCCGGTGAGGTCTTCGCCAATCGGCACGCGTCAACTTTGGCCCAAGCAGACGGAGGCAAAGAACAATGAACTTGGCTGTTCCGACCTGGATCGCGGGGCTTCTTGCCTGTGGCATGGGGGTGGCGCTGCTGGGCAGCGTGAAGGTCGCCCTCTCGCGGCGGCTTCAGATCGACGAGGCCCGCCTGGGCGGGCTCGTCTCGATGTTCGGCTTCGCCATGATTCCGGTGATGCTGGTCATGGGCTTTTTGACCGACCTGCTCGACAAGCAGGCCGTGGTCGTTGCCGGCTCGCTTCTGATGGTTGCCAGCCTTGTGCTCTTGTCCCGTTCGGGCAAATACTGGCATGCCTTGCTGGCGGTGCTTCTGCTCAGTGCCGGCTGGTCGGCGTTGATCAACGTGCTCAACGTCGGGATGGCGGCTGCTTTCGGCGGCGAGCCGACGTTCCATATGAATTTCGGCAATTTCTTCTTTGGGCTGGGGGCCTTTCTAACGCCGCTGGTCATCGCAACCCTGCTTCAGCGCGCCGGCTACACCTGGGCGGTCTTGGTGTGGGCCGGGTTGGCCCTGCTGGTGGGCGTGCTGGCTCTCTTCATGGACTTCGCGGGCCTGGCAGAAACACTGGAGAAGGCTGCAAAGGCCGACGGCGGAACACCGGTTGACTCGCCGGACCTGGGCATCGGCGCGCTGTTGGTCGACCCGATCATGTGGCTGACGGCCTTGGCGCTCTTGTTCTACGCCCCCATGGAGGCCACCATGGCGGCCTGGGCCACGACGTACTTGGGCGACAAAGGCCACTCCGAAGGCCGGGCCGCCACCCTGTTGTCTGGTTTTTGGCTGGCGTTCATGGGCTCGCGGCTGGCAACGGCCTTGCTCGTCGCAAAGTTCCCCTTGCCGCCCGGCGGGGACACGACCCTGATCATCGTCCTCTCGCTCTTGTGCATCCTCGTGTGGGCCGGGGCGGTGTTCAGTCCGGGCCGCGCGGCGGCCGGGGCAATGGTGGTTCTGGCGGGATTGGTATTCGGCCCCACCTTCCCCACCATCATCGGCGTTCTCATGGGCCACGTGAACCAGAACATCAGCCCGGCGCTCGCCGGTCGCGCGGTCGGCTTGTTCTTCGCAATCGGCGGCATCGGCTGGTCGGTGATCCCCATGTTGATTGGCGCCTACGCCAGCAAAACGAGCGTCCAGCGCGGTTTCCTGATCGCCGTCGCCGCGGCCGTGGGACTGTTTGCGACCGCCCTGGCGTTGCACTTCACGGCAACTACGTGAGTTTGTAGGGTGCGTGAAACGCGCCACAATGTTCCCGGTCGGTGCGTTTCACGCACTCTACGAGAGGAGCCGATTATGCCGAGCACCACGATCTTGTCTATTTGCTGCACGCTTCTTATCGCTCCGGAGGCGGCGGAGCTGGGGGTGAGCGTCGAGCGGAACGTGCCCGCCGAGATGCGCGACGGCACGATCCTCCGGGCCGACGTGCACCGCCCCGACCGCGGCGGGCCGTATCCCGTGCTCGTGATGCGGACGCCCTATGGGAAAGGAGGCAAGTTCGACCGCTTCGTGAAGGCCGGCTACATTGTCGTCGCCCAGGACGCCCGGGGCCGATACGCCTCCGACGGCAAGTGGGAGTCGTTCCTCCGCTTTGAGACCCACGACGCCGAGGACGGCTACGACACGGTCGAGTGGGCCGCCAAATTGCCCGGGTCGACCGGCAAGGTGGGCACCTTCGGCGCCTCGTACAACGCCTTCATGCAGTGGCGGCTCGCCCCGCTTCGGCCGCCGTCGCTGGTGGCCATGTCGGCCCTGAGCATCCTCGGCCGATACACCGACCTGGAGGGCCCGGGCACGATCCGCCCCGGGCGGCGGCTCCAGTGGTGGATGTTCTCGATGTCGCCCGACATGCGGAAACGCTCCGGCCGCCAGGTCTCCGATGCGTATGCCAAGATCGCCGACCGCGAGTCGCAGCCCTACCTCTGGTTCCTGCCTTGGCTGGACCTGCCCCGCGGGGCCTTCGAGGACGAGACCGAGGCAGTCCACTACTGGCTCAAGAACCCGCACACCGATCCGTGGAAGCTCGACGAAGGCGTCAAGGAGATCGCGGTTCCCAACTTCGACGTCGTCGGCTGGCACGACCACTGTAACGGCGACATGCTCCTCTACAAGACGATGGTCAAAGAGGCGAAGACCGAGACGGCCCGCAAGGGCTCGCGAATTCTCATCGGCCCCTGGAGCCATGCCGGCCGCGGCCGGCGCCGCTACGACAACGTCGACTTCGGCCCCGAGGCCCAGATGGACGTCCTCGCCCTCCAGATCCGCTGGTTCGACTACTGGCTCAAGGGCAAGGAGAACGGGGTCGACAAGGATGCCCCCGTGAAGATCTTCATCATGGGCGAGGGCCGCTGGCGGGACGAGCAGCATTGGCCGCTCGATCGCACCCAAGACAAAATCCTCTTCATCACCAGCGGGGGGCACGCCAACACGCCCGCCGGCGACGGGAAGGTCGTCGACGAGCAGCCCGATTCGGCCGGCAGCGACCGGTACGTCTACGACCCGGCCAATCCCGTTCTCACCTTGCACGGCAAGGGCTCGTTCACGCACGCCTCGGACCAGCGCCCGCTGGCCGACCGGGAAGACATCCTCGTCTACCAGAGCGAGCCGTTGACCGAGCGGATCGAAGTGACGGGCAACCCGGTCGTCGAGCTTTACGCAGCCTCGTCGGCCCCCGACACCGATTGGTTTGTGCGCCTGATCGACGTCGCCCCGGACGGCCTGGCACGCGACGTTTCCCTGGGGCTGGTTCGGGCCAGGTATCGCGAAGGGCTCGACAAGCCCAAGCTGCTCACGCCGGGCGAAGTGGTCAAGTACGCGATCCGGATGAATGCCACGTCGAACGCCTTCCTGCCGGGCCACCGAATCCGGCTCGACGTCACTAGTTCCGACTTCCCCAACTACGACCGCAACCACAACACGGCGGCCGACCAGAACGCCGACGCCACCCTGGCCACCGCCACCCAGACGATCCACCACGGCGGCCCCAACGCCACCCGAATCATCCTGCCGCAAGTGCCGAATGCGGAAGCGGAATGATACGATCGCTCGTTCCCGCGCTGGAGCTCGACCCACCCTGCGGTTGCCCAAAGGCAGGAAAAGGTGACAGCGACCAAATCTGGCGAAGTTGGGAAAGATTCCGACGCGCAGAATCCCTGGATTACCCAGATTTGGTGGCTGTCACCTTTTCCTCTCTTTGAACAAACATCACTCCGGCGAGGGCGTACTCCAGAAGCCATCGCCCTCCTCATCGAACAGCTCCAGCGACGCCCCGGCCTCGCCCACGGTCAGCCAGGCGCGAAGCTCGCCCGCCTCATCGAACAGCTCCAGCGACGCCCCGGCCTCGGTCACGGTCAGCACGGCGCGATGCTCCCACTTCTCGTCGTGCAGCGTTAGCCCCAGCGTCGGCCCGGGCTCGCTCGCAACCAGCCAGGCGAGAGGTCTGCCCTTCTCGTCGAACAGCTGCAGCCCCGGCCCGGCCTCGCCCACGGTCAGC
>JBDRTC010000868.1:0-2688 GCA_043824335.1 Planctomycetota bacterium
GCTAAAGCTCAAGGGGCAGAAAGGAGTGCTCAGACGATGACCGACCAGATCCAAGTCGAAATCCTTGACGACGGGACAGTGAGCATCACTACCGATGCGATTTCCGGCCAAAACCACAAGTCGGCCGACGAGTTGCTGGCGTACCTGGCCGAGTTGACGGGCGGCCCCGTCAAGGTGAAGAAACGCAAGGGGCACGTACACCACCATGACAAGCAAACGCTGACGCAGTGACTTCTAACGCCCCGGCCCTGAGTGCCCCAACATGGGGCACGACGGAGCGGAGCGTTACGAACCCGCCCCCACCGGGGCCCAACCAAGGAGACGAAACGATGCCCGACGACATGGACATGGACCTACCCCCACCCGCTGAAACCCTGCCCGAACGCGCCCGGGAAATCGCCAAGCTCGTCGAGTTGAACGCCCCAGCCGTAATCGTCGCCAGCCGGATCGCCTGTTTCGTCCGCGAGGCGTCGAGAGTGTACGGCGACGCGCTCAACCGGGAGCTGGGGGAAGTGCTGGCGGCCATGAAAAAGTCACAACCCTAACATCCAACCCCGGCTAGCCGTAAGGGTACGGTGATGGGCGAGTGCGGGGTCACCTCCCTCGCCTCGCCCGCCGGGGATTTTTCACAAGGAGACTTACCATCGCTATTGCAAGTATCGGCATGGCCATTCTGTTCGTTGTCGTCGTCCTGGCTATCATCGGCGACATGATCTTCAAGTAAGGAGGGTGCAGTGATCGCTAACAAGAAATACCGTGTTTTAGGCTACGCCCGCACCTCCTCGGAGGAGCAGAAGTCCGGCCTGGAGACGCAGAAGGTAAATATCACCGCCAGGGGCTTCCGGCAGA
The DNA here is from genome assembly GCA_043824335.1 of Planctomycetota bacterium. Classification (GTDB taxonomy): domain Bacteria; phylum Planctomycetota; class Planctomycetia; order Pirellulales; family Thermoguttaceae; genus JBDRTC01. Next base: position 850 of record JBDRTC010000868.1, read on the forward strand.
TGGAGCTGGACGATGACGCGGAGTGGAAGGGCTGCTACTGCGAGCACGAGTCAGCCACAACCGTGTCCTGGGAGGATCGCCCGGAGTTTCAGGCGATGTTCGCCGAGCTTGAGAAGGGCGACATGCTCATCGTCTGGCGGCTCAACCGCATCGACCGTAAGCCGTGGCGGCTGCACAATGCGTTGGACAAGCTCGACACCGCCGGGATTCGGGTGCTCGTGATGGATCTGTCGTTTGGCAAGACCAAGGATGGCGGCGAGATCGACCTGAGCACGGCCCTCGGCCGCAGCATCGTCACCTGGCTAGGGTGCATGTACGATATGTTCATCGAGGGACTATCGCAGGACGCAAGCGCTGGGGTACAACGCCGCATCGCTCAGGGGTACGCGATGGGCGTGGCCGCGCCCCCCGGCATGCGCATCATCCGCGTCCGGCTACCCGAGGGCGACGAGACACGCCGCAAGGTGGTGCCAAAGCACGCCCCGCCCGGCGAGGAGCCCGGCAAGTGGATGGACAAGGCCGTGTGGGACCAGAAGCAGTGCAACATCATCCGCGAGGCGTTTGTGCGTTCCAGAGTGTTCCACGAGGACATGCCAGCGATCGCCATCGACTTCTGCAACCGCGATCTCAAGACGGCCAGCGGTGCGCCCTGGGTCAAAGCCTTCCGCGAGAAGGACCGGCCGGCGCCGACTGGTATTCTCATCAAAAGGGGCTGCATTCGCTGGGACCGGCGCAAGCTCAACCGGGCAATGGAGATGATGGACGACCTTATCAAAAACGCCATACTCCCGATTGAACTGCGTATCGACGAGCACGTTATCCAGAAGGTGGCGAGGCAGATGCTCGACCCGGAGGCGCTGAAGAAGCTGCTGGAGGACGAGGGGACTTTACCGAAGGATTAGCCCTTCTTCTTCGGCTTGCGGCCCGTGGCCAGCGCCTGCCCCGTCCCTTATCTAACCTTCGCTCTCGAACTTGGCGCTTTCATTTGGGGTGTACATCCCATGCCCTCACATGGCCGCTCTGCTCTCCGCAAGAAGCACCCCGGAGTGGCCCCCCAACGCCGTGCCCGCTGGCCTGTAGATAGCAGGCCGCGATTGTTTCAGGATTTCACGGGCGCGCGCAGCGGGGCACTTGTGAGTCGCCCACATCAGGACGTGCTGGAGTGTTGACGGGTGAGGGCGACACGCGGACGAGTTGAGCGGCCCCGGGGTACCCGCTCCTCATCGGGTCGCGTGATATGGTTATCTACACGCCCGCGAAGTGTTCGCAATTCACGGCGTCAAGGCGGGCAAGATACTCAATGCGTGTTCTCGGCCTGAAGATTCCGGCGAGTTGATCTTCAACATCTTCTCGGCGTTGGCACAGTTCGAGCGCCGGTTGATCCAGGAACGGACCAAGGCTGGCCTGGCCGCCGCGAGGGCTCATGGACGGAACGGCGGACGCCCGAAAATCGAAGCCAATGACGCCAAAGTTGTAACGGCCAAGAAGCTGCACGCGGACAAGAGCCTGGAGATCGATGACATCTGCAAGACGCTGAGGATCTCGCGTTCGACGTTCTATCGGTATGTGCGGCTGTAGACGGGCATCGGGCACAAAGACAGTTCTGCAAAGTCAGGAAGGAGACGTCATGAAAGTTGCTCTGTATGCCCGAATTGCGACTCAACGCCTCGATGAGCAAGGAGGTATAGCATTACAAATCGAAGCACTCCGCACTCACGCGAGCAATCAGGGACATGAAGTTGCCTGACCGTCACGGATTTTGGGGAGGGCAATTGCTCCTGACAAAGTTTACGAAAAAGGCCATGATCCACCAAAGGCATTTTGTTCACAAGGAGGTGG
>JBDRTC010000869.1:0-20012 GCA_043824335.1 Planctomycetota bacterium
CGACTCGACCGCCGCCACGGCGCCCGCCAGCGCCAGGGACGATCCCTTGAGGAACTGTCGGCGCGAGAAGTTCACTATGGCTTTGCTGTTTGGCTCGTTCATCGTCATCAATGCTCCTGGCTGAAGGTTGTTCGATGGTCGCCGCCATGATACCAAGGAGGGAAATCCCGGGCCAGCGAATTCCCGCGGCCATGCTGAGCCAGGTTGAGAAATGTTTACGGAGAAGGTAGGGTGGGTCGAGCGACGCAAGACCCATGTGCCAGTGTCCGTGTTCCAACCAAATAAGAAGACATACCCATGAGATTCACGTTGCCGGCGGCGGCCGTTTTCGTGTTGTTTGCCGTGGTGAGCGTCCGTGGCGGGGAGGACGTACCACTTCCAAACGGCCTAGAGCCGCCAGCCGAGCCGTTCACGTTGTGGACCGGTCCACCCATTTCGGACGACGTCGAGCGGATCCCCTTCGTTCCCGGCGTGCGGCATCAGACGATCCACCAGGCGAGCGAGGAGGGCTACAAGTTCCTGCACGGCGCAGCGATCGTGCATCACCAGGGCGTGCTCTACGCCAATTGGGCCAACAGCCCAACCAACGAGAACGGCCCGCACGAAACGCTCCAGGGCCGCCGCTCGGCCGACGGCGGCAAGAGCTGGTCGGACGTCGAGGTGATCGGCCCCGGCTTCGACGGCCCCCAGCGTCACAGCCACGGCGTGTTGTTCGTTCACCAGGGCCGCCTGTGGACGATCTGTTCGCGGTTCGGCGTGGGCACGCCGGGGAGGCGTTTCCCGGGCCTGAAGGCCGAGGCCTTCATGCTCGACGAGCCCTCCGGCCGCTGGCAGTCGCGGGGCGTGGTCATGGAGAACTGCTGGCCGTACGACCAGCCGGAGCGCATGGCCGATGGCAACTGGATCACCGGCGGCCAGGACAAGGACGGCCTTCCGGTGGTGGCCGTCAGCCATGGAGACGACCTGACGCAATGGGACACGATCTCCATTCCGATCACGCCGGCCTTGAAGCCGAGCTTCGCCGAGACGACCGTCTGGCCCGAGGGGCGGCGCGTGCTGGCCGTAATCCGCGGCGGCGGAGGTGTCGCCTGGGTCTCCACCAGCAACGACTCCGGCCGCACCTGGTCGACGGCCCGCCCGAGCAACTTTCCCATGCCCCGGGCCAAAGCCTACCTGGGCAAGCTCAGCACCGGCCAGCTCTACATACTCTCGAACCTGAAGAACCGCGACACGCTGGTCATCTCCGTCGGCCGGCCTGGTGAAGAGGCCCTCTGCCGCACGTGGCGCATTCGCCACGGCCCGTCCGGACCGCCACGCTTCCCCGGGGCGGCCAAGAGCAAGCAATGGTCGTACCCATACGGCCATGAGCACGAGGGCACGCTCTACGTCGTCTACTCGATCGGCAAAGAGGACTGCGGCCTTTCGGAGCTGCCAATCGAGTCCTTGGAAGTCGACGAGCCCCACGCTTTCAGGCCGCCTATTGCCTCTCCCCCTTCGCCCTGAAAGAGCCCGACGCGGCCGGTGGCGGGAGCGGGGAGGCTGTAGCATTCGATCAGGACGTCGTCGAGATAGAACTCCAGAAGCGATCGCCCCAGCAGCAGGCGAAACCGGGTGGGGTGGCCAAACAGCATTTCGCGGTCGACTTGCTTCTCGACGGTGAACCCGGAACCGTCGGCGCGTATCTTGCCCAGCTCCGCAACGCCGCCCGAGCCGATCAGAATGGCGGCGCCTTGATCCGGGCCGCACTCGATGTAAACGCCGACCGGGGCGGGTTCCTTCAACGTCGGCAGTTTCAGGTCGCCTTCCAGCACGACGCCGCTCTTGACGTCAAACGCACCGGCAAGCATGGTGATCGGACCCGCCTTGGGCGTTTCCCGCTGATCGAGCCGCACTTCAAACGAATCGCCCTTGAGTCGCTCGTTGCCTTTCCACCAGCCGAGCCGCAGCGTGCCTTCGGCGTCGACGATGGTCGACTTCAAAGGGGCGAAGTGGACCCAACCGTCGCGGGCGATCGCGTGGTGGTTGACCAGCACGCCGTCCGCCGTGGGAAAGAACCGCGAGAAATACGTGTGGCCGGAGAGAAGGCGATAGTTTTTCTCGGCCGGACGAAAGGGACCCTCGGGCTTGTCGGCAACCAGCGTGACCATGATCCCCCCGGTGCCGAACATCATGTAGTACCGCTGGCCGATCCGCTCGACGGCCCCGACCTCCCCCTTCCCCGACGCCGGGCGTTTTCGGCGGCGGCAGGGCCTCCCAGGTCACGCCGTCAAGGGTTTGGCCGAAGCCGAATCGCCCGCCCGTCTCGGGCTTGGGCGTGGCCGTCCAGTAGCCGTAAAGTCCGCCGCCGGGCCGCGGAATCGTGTAGATGCAATCCCAGCGCCCGTTGAGCTCGTACCAGCGCGTGTCTTGCTTGAATTCGTATTGGTCGCCGAGCCGTTTCCACTGGGCGAGGTCGCTCGATTCGGCAAAAAAAATGGTCTGGCGCGGGCCGCGCCATTCGGAGAAGTTGAGGAAGAACTTACCGTCGGTCGGGTGGTTCGGCGATCTCCACGTCGAGCCGGTGCCCATCCAGACGGCGTCGTCGCGCTTCGAGAGGACTGGGCCGCGCTCCTGCCAGTGAACTCCGTCGGGCGAGGTGGCCAGCGAGACGTTGTCCCAGCGTGCCTGCCGGTTGGCGAGGTAATAGAGATAGTAGGTCCCCTCGTGAAGATAGAGCCATGTGTCCCACATGCGGCCCGTCTGGCGCGACCGGGGCCGGTAGAACATGGCCTGAACGCCGAGAGGACGGGGTCGGAACGCCTCCAGGTAGCTGTCCACGCCGTCGAGGTGAAGCCGGCCGTCGGCAATACGGGCCCCGCCGTGGAGCACGCTTTGGGGGTAGTGGTGCATCGCGTCGGACGCGGCGCCGTCTTCGAACGTCCACTGGGCGAGCGGTTTGGGATCGGACGGCTGGTTGGGGCGCAGCGAGGCGACCGCGCCGGCATCGAGGGCGACATCGTAGATCCGGGCCTCCTCAATCCGCCCGGCCAGAAAACCGATCTCGCCCATGTGGCCCACGTAACGCAGGCCCACGAGCACGAAGGCGTCCTCGTCAAACGTCTGGGGCTCGTGGATCGGATACTGAGCGTACCGCTTGCCGCTGCGATAAACGGTGACCGTTTTCTTCTCATAGACGACGGCGACCGCGACGGGCGTCTCCCGGTCGGCCGTCTCCACCGGGTAGCTCGACTGGTCGTCTTGGGTGCGGCGGAAGAAGTCGCTTCCGGCCATCCATTTTCCCGGCGTCTTCTCGCCGAACACGATGGCGTCGAAGTGCTCCTCGCCGTCGATCAGCGTCAGGGCGCTTCCGCCGCGCTGGGTGGTGTTTTCCAGATAGACCCAGGCGACGAGGGTCTTCTCGTGGATCGCCGTTCCTTGGCCGCCGCAGGCGACCGAGGCCGCCGACAAGACGACGGCCAGCACCAGGCGGGGCGTTCTCGCGATTCCGCTCATCCGGATTTCAACCACCCGTTTCCGCTTTCAGGCGATTGATCTCTTCTTCGAGCTGTTCGATCTTTTCCAGGTGATCCGGGGTGGCCCGATGGTCGCTGATGTAGCCGTCCGAGCCGTAACAGTGTTCGGGTAGCGCGGCCTCGAGATCGGCCAACTGCTTTTCGAGCCTGGCGAGCCGCTCTTGGCTGGTCTCGTCCTTCTCTTCCATAACGTGCCTCCCTGGTTCACTCCCGCAGACGCTCCTCAATCCCGCGATTCGGACTCGGCCGATTTCGGAAGGCCGGCGACCTTGGGCTCCTCGGGCTTCTTGGACAAGAGGGTTTCGGTGAAGCGCGTGAGGTAATGGAGACTGCTGGCCGGGTTGTTCGGGGTGAAGCCGACCACGCGGCGGTCGAGATCCATCTGTTGCCCCAGCACGCGGCCCGCGTCGACGTCGAACCTGACCGTGCCACTCTGCTCCTTCTGGATCAGCTTCGCTTCCACGACCGGGCTGTGGATCGGCGTGAGGATCTTGGTGGCGACTTCGATCGTGGCCACGCCGGTCTTCACGCTCTGGAGCTTGAACGTCTGCAGGGTCTTCACCTTCTTGACCGTGCCGTTCTCCAAGGGCACTTCCACGTCGTACGGAAGCGACCAGGCGTGGCCGACCGGCACCGCTTCCTCGGGCAAGGGAATGGTCATTTGCCCTTCCGTGTTTCGGGCGGCGGCCTTCAGCGGCTTGCGCTGGCGGCGGAGAATCTCGCCTTGGCTGTTCATCGTGACGGTTGCCAGGGGAAGCCCGATCGACTCGGCGACGTCCTCGTAGCCGGGGGCCGGCTCTTCGTCGGTCTGGCTGTTGTAACGGATTTCCTCGCGCCCGGAGAACTTGTTCCGCATGTCGACGCTCTCGACCACGTGCTCGAAGGTGGCCGTGCCGTCGGGCTTTGCGTCGGTGACCCGCCAGGCTTTGACCGACTTGGTCACCGTCTCCGTAACCTGGGTCGTGCCGGAAACGGTCGCCCGAACCCGCGATTGCTGCAACACGTCCCAGCGGATCGTTTCGCCGGGGTGGAACTTGTAGCGGAGCGAGTACGTCGGCTGGCTCGACTGGGTTTCGGTCGCCTGCGTCGTTTGAGCGCCCTGGGAATCGTCCGCGCAGACCGGGGTGGCCAGAACCGCCGACGCGGCGAGTGCGATCCAAAGGGGGAGCATAGTTCTCATCGTGCTCGCTTCCTTTCGAGTGGATGAAGATGAAACAGTTGGGCCTTCGACGGGCTGCCAAGGTGCCCGTTCACGTTACGACTGCTTGCGATCCTTCCTCAGCCGGCCGCCCCACCCGAGCTTTTCGCGGAGGGTGCGGTAGTAACTGTGGCCTGGGGCGGAGACCAGTTGGAACCGGACACCGGCACGCCGCACCCGAATGCGATCCCCCGGGGCCACCGCGCACAACACCCTGCCGTCGAGCATGACCGGTGTTTCGGCTCGGGCGTCGGCGATGACCATCTCGTACTCTCGGTCGGCCGAGTCGACCACCGGGCGGTTGCTCAGCGTGTGGGGACTGATCGGCGAGATCACGAACGCCTGCAAATCCTTGCGCAAGATCGGTCCGCCGGCCGACAGGCTGTGGGCGGTCGATCCGACGGGCGTGCTGACGATCAGGCCGTCGCAACTATAGGTAGTTACCAGTTCCGAGTCAACGTAGAGATCGACGTCCATCATCGCAAACGGCGGCCCGCTCTGAACGGCCACCTCGTTCAAGCCGATCTCGGCGGCCAAGACTTCAGTGCCTCGCGTTACGCGGCACTCGAACATCAAGTGCTCCACCACCTGGAGGTCTGCAACATCGTGGCTTTCGAGCACCTCGATCAACTCATCCGGCGTGAGATCCGCCAGAAACCCCAGCCTTCCCAGGTTGACGGCGATCACGGGCAATTGCCTCGCGCCCATCTGATGGGCAGCCCTGAGAATCGAGCCGTCGCCCCCGAGCACGATGGCCGCATCGGCCTCGACGCCCGACAGGTCGGCCTCACCGGTGAAATCGGTAATCACGACCTCCGCGTGCCGCTCGATCAAGGGGCGGAGCCGTTCGGCTTCCCGAACCACGTCCGGGAGTCCCCCGGGGCCTAAGAGGATAACTCGCATGGGGGGATCGCCTATGTGCGTGTAATGCCGACCAACCACAGGCTTGATGATAATCGGGACATCGTGTCATGGAAACCACAGTTCGCGTTGTGTTCAACTCCGGCGATTACAGCGATTATTCCGGTCATTTCGCCGATACTAATTGTGAGAACGAGGAAAAGCCTGTTTTGAAGCTGAGTCAGGGGCCGACTAATATTGCCGTTGGGGGGCTTGCTCGCCGGGTGCCGGCAAGCAGGCCAGATAGCGAGTGCGCCCGCTTGGCGCCCGCCGAGCATGCGCTCGAAGAAGACTGAAAACAGGAAGTGCTTTTCTCAAGGAGGGGATGCTATGAAAACATGCATGACCGTGGCGTCGCTCGTGGTCGCGCTGGCCCTACTTACGACCGCCGTCGCCGAAGAGACATACGACGTTGAAGCGGGCTTCACGGGTATCCTGCAGGAACAGGTCGTCGACGAAGGGTATTCAACCGCGGCGGTGCCCGGGGACGACTTCTGCGGTGAGCCGAGCTGCGACATCGGTCCCTGCTGCCCGGGCCCCAGTTGGTGCTTCACGGCGGGCATGCTGATCATGGAGCGATCCAGACCCGAGGACACGACGCTGGTGACCGACAGTTACCAGACCGGGGGCGCCGAGCTCTTGAACGGCAACGACCTCGATTTCGGTTTTCAGGGTGGATTCGAGTTCAGCGCGATTCGCCGCAACGTCCACCGCACCTGCTGGGACCTGGAAGCCCGGTATGTCCGGATCGACGGCTGGGAGGCCACCCGCGACCCGGTCTACTCGGAAGCCGGAGCGGTCGTGCAATACATCAGACCGATTGGCGACACCGAGTTCGATGGCACGATTTCCGGCAGCTACGACTCCCATTTCGATAGTTTTGAATTGAACCTGCGCCGGCCGTTTTGCTGCGGAGCCTACACGTTTCTGGCGGGCTTCCGCTTCGCCGAGCTCGACGAGCGCGCGGCCCTCACGCACAACATCGATTCGGGCTATGAACTGACAACGCACGACGTTCGCGCCATCAACGATCTCTACGGGTTTCAGCTCGGCGCCGACGCGCGGCTGTGGCAATGCCGATGCTGGAGCGCCGACACGTTCCTGCGAGCGGGCGTTTACAGCAACAGAGTCGTCAGCAACGTGGCGGTCACCCAGACAGGTGGCCCCGATTACGTCGCCCGCGCCGAAGACAATCACACGTCGTTCCTGGGAGAGCTGGGAGTGACCGCCACCTACCGGTTGAACCCCTGCACGGCGCTGACGGCGGGCTATCAGCTCATGTGGCTGGAGGGCGTGGCAGTGGCGTCCGATCAAGTCGCCGTGTCTGATCCTATCGGCGGGATTACCGCGGTCGACACCGGCGGCAGCCCGTTCTACCACGGTGCCGTGATCAGCCTGGAGTATTGCCGTTAGCCAACCCGGCGGTGATCGGCGCCTTCCATCACGTCCGGGCGACCGGCAAGTTGCCGAACAGCCTGGGCGATGCCGTGCTCGTCGAGCCCCAGATCCGTTAGCAGTTCCGCCCGGTCGCCGTGCTCGACGAAGCAGTCGGGCACGCCGAGCCGCTGGATTCGGCCGGCGCTGAGGCCGGCGTCTGAGACGGCTTCCAAAACGGCGCTTCCGAACCCGCCCATCAGGGCGCCCTCCTCGACGGTAACGACGAGCGGACTCTCCTCGACGACCCGAAGGATCGTCTCCGTATCGAGCGGCTTGACGAACCGGGCGTTGACCACGCCCAGCTCGAGGCCTTCTTCAGCAAGGCGGTCGGCCGCGCGCAGGGAGGCAGCCAGCATGGTTCCGCAGGCGAGGATCGGTCCGTCGTGCCCGGTGCGGAGGGTCTCGGCGCGGCCGAGCTCGATCGGGGCCGGCTCTCGCTTCATCGATTCGGCCGGGGCCTTGGGATAGCGGATCGCCGTGGGACCGTCGAGAGCCAGGGCGAACCGGAGCATTAGGGGCAAGTCCAGAGCGTCGCCCGGGGCCATTACTACCATGTTGGGAAACGGACGCACGTAGGTCAGATCGAACACGCCGTGGTGCGTCGGTCCGTCGGGCCCGGCCAGGCCGGCGCGGTCGAGCATCAGCGTGACGGGCAGGTCTTGCAGGGCCATCTCCTGAAAAATCTGATCGTAGGCGCGCTGCATGAAGGTGCTGTAGACGTCGACGATCGGGCGCAAGCCGGCCTTGGCCAGCCCGGCCGCGAAGGCCACGGCGTGCGACTCGCAGATGCCCACGTCGAAGAAACGCTTTGGAAACTCCTCGCGCACCGGCTCCAACATGTTGCCCTGGCACATGGCGGCCGTGATCACGGCAACCCGCGAGTCGGCGCGCATCGTGTCGAGGATCGCGTCGCGAGCGACCCTGGTGTACGACGGAGGAGAGTCATTCTTCAGCGAGACCGCCTCACCGTTCTCGTGCAGAAACGGGGCCGGGGCGTGAAACGAGGTGGGGTCTTCCGCGGCCGGCTCAAACCCGTGCCCTTTCTCCGTCACCACGTGCAAGAGCACCGGCCCCTGGAAGTTGCGGACCATCACCAGGTACTTCTGCAACTGACGGATGTTGTGGCCGTCGACGGGCCCGATGTAGCGGAACCCCAACTCTTCAAAGAGCATGCCGCCGACCATGCCGGCCTTTAGCGCGTCTTTGAACTGGTCGAGGAAGCGTTCCACCGGATCGCCCAGCACGGGAACGCGATTAAGCAGCTTCTGCACCTCGACCTTCAGGCCCGTGTAGAAGGGGGCCATGCGCAGGCGGTCGAGACACTCGGCCAGCCCTCCCACGCGGGGGCAGATCGACATCTTGTTGTCGTTCAGCACAACCGTGAGATTCTTCCTCAGCCCGCCCGTGTTGCTCATCGCCTCCAGCACCAGGCCCGAGGAGAACGCCCCATCGCCGATGACCGCAACGACGTGCCGTTTTTCGTCAGCGCGGACCAGGTCGTCGCCGCACTTTAGCCCCAGCGCCGTGGCGACGCTTGCGCCGGCGTGCCCGGTCATGAAAAGGTCGTAAAGGCTCTCGGCCGGATTCGGATAGCCCATCAGCCCGCCCTTGGACCGGATGGTGGGAAACTCGTCGTAACGGCCGGTGACCATCTTGTGTGGATAGACCTGGTGGCCCGTGTCCCAGATCAGGCGATCCCGGCGGAAGTCGAAGGTGGTGTGAAGCGCCAGCGTCAGCTCGATCACGCCGAGATTCGAGGCGAAGTGGGCGCTGCGGGTGCCCAGCAATTGACAGAGCGTCTCGCGCATCTCGCCGGCCAACTGATCGAGCTGTATGGCCGACAGGCCTTTCAAGTCGTCGGGCGACTGGATGTTCAAGAGAATGCCGTTCATTAGCGATTTCTCTCCAAGACGTAGCGGGCCAGCGCGTCCAGGTTGCCGGCCTCCGCCCCCAATGGCCGAAGCGCCTCGCAGGCCTCGTGAATCAACCGTTCGGCCCGCCGTTGGCTTTCCTCGATTCCGAGCAATCCGGGGAAGGTGAGCGTTCCCCGGTGGGCATCTTTACCCAGGCGTTTGCCCACCTCCACCTCCTCGCCGCGAACGTCGAGCAGATCGTCGGTGATCTGAAACGCCAGGCCCAATTTGCCGCCGAAGGCTTCCAGGGCCGCTGATTGTGTGGCATCGGCACCGGCGACCGCCGCGCCCAATCGGAGCGAGACCACTAGCAGGGCCCCGGTCTTGCGGTGGTGGATCGTTTCCAGGTCGTCGATTCCTCCGCGGGCGAGCCGGCCGGCCAGATCGTCGGCCTGGCCGCCCACCAGGCGGCAAGCCCCGGCCGCCTCGGCCAACATCGCACAGCACCGGGCGGCCGTCTCCGGGGGCCGGGTGTCCTTGGCCAGCACTTCAAACGCCAGGGCCAGCAGGGCGTCGCCGGTCAAGATGGCCAGCGCCTCGCCGTACTTCGTGTGGCAGGTCGGCCTGCCGCGGCGGAGATCGTCGTCGTCCATCGCCGGCAGATCATCGTGGACCAGAGAATAGGCGTGGACCATCTCCCCCGCACACGCCGCGGGCAACGCCGCGCTAATCGTCCCTCCGCACGCCTCGGACGCCATCAGCACCAGCATCGGCCGCAAACGCTTCCCCGGCCCGAGCAGGCTGTACTCGATCGCCTCCCGAAGCTCGCTTGGGCAACCCTCGGGCAACTCGCAGTAGCCCCGAAGGGCCGCATCGACGCGGCCGCGGAGTTGCTGGGCGTATTCAGTAAACGTGGAAGTCGAGGTGTCCACCGCCAACTCAGGAGAAGGGGAGATCTGCAACAGGACGAGGGGTTTCGGGGGTCTGCGGGTTTCGGGGAAGTTGCAAATGCCGTGCTTCCGGATCATCGCACCTCTTATTCTAAGGCTCCCCCTCGGATGCGTCCATGCCAGTCCTCTTCGACGCAGCTTCCCCTCCTGCAGACGTGTTGCCATACCCATCTCCAGAATCCCCAGGGTCCGCAGAATTCACACCCCCAGAGGGTGGCTGTTCAGCCATCGGGACGGAAATGGGCCTCCCCTCGGCATCCACGCCGCTTAAGAACTCGATTCGCCGCTCTACCGCGTCGAGCAGTTCATAGCACTGCCGCAAGAGCGTGACCCCCCTTTCGTACTGCTTGAGCGATTCGTTCAGCCCGATCTCGCCCTCCTCCAATTGGTGGACGGTCTCCGTGAGCTGGGCGAGCGATTCCTCGAAGCTGGGCAGTTCGGCCGCTTCCCGTTGTGATCGTTTCTTCGCCAAGAGAGTGTGCCTCCGATGAATCAAGCGGCGCAGCCGCGCTGCCGGCCGGTTTCTCCAGATATTCTAACCGGAAACCGGCCCCTTTGGGAATTGCGGACGGGCGTGACAAGTTTGCCTGGCCTGCCGGCTTGGATTAGCATGGTGCCTGAAAGCCCGGCCGGCCGGGTGGAATCTGTCCGACAGAGCGAGGCCGGCGTGATAACTCCAGTTGGAGCGGCAGTTGTACTGCCGCTTCCCCGCTGGGGGCAGCAGTGCAACTGCTGCCCCAACGGAGCTTCTTTTTCGGAGGACGTCTCGATGCTTTCCCGGAAGACCTCATCTGTGCTGGCCGGCGTGCTGACGCTGCTGCTCGCCTGCCCCGGCAGCGCGCAGAATCCCGAGACCAACTACGACGAGAGCAAGGTCCCCGCGTACACGCTCCCCGACCCACTGCTTTTGTCCAACGGCGAGCGCGTGACCGATGCCGCCACGTGGCGCAACCGCCGCCGGCCCGAGATTCTCCGGCTGTTCGAGGATCACGTCTACGGCAAAGCGCCGGGGCGGCCTGAGGGGATGACGTTTCACGTGAAGTCGGTCGTCACGGACGCTTTGGGCGGCAAGGCCACGCGCAAGGAAATGTCGGTCCTTTTCACGCCCGACCCGGAAGGGCCGAAGATGGAAATCTTGCTCTATCTGCCCAATGCCGCCAAGAAGCCCGTGCCGACGTTTCTGGGCCTGAACTTCTACGGCAATCATTCGATTCTGGGCGACCCGGGCATCACGCTCTCGACCGCCTGGATGCGGCCCAACGCGGAGTACGGCATCGAGAACAATCGGGCGACTGAGGCTACGCGCGGCGTCGCTGCTACACGCTGGCCGGTTGAAATGATCCTCGACCGGGGCTACGGCCTGGCCACGATCTATTGCGGCGACCTCGATCCCGACTTCCACGACGAATTCCAAAACGGCGTGCACCCACTCTTCTACGAGGACGGACAGACCAAGCCCAAGCCGGACGAGTGGGGCACGATCGGCGCCTGGGCGTGGGGCCTGAGCCGGGCGGTGGACTGTTTTGAGAGCGACGGCGACGTCGATCACCACCACGTTGCGGTCCTGGGTCATTCGCGGCTGGGCAAGACGGCGCTTTGGGCCGGCGCCCAGGACGAGCGGTTCGCCCTGGTCATCTCCAACAACTCCGGGTGCGGCGGGGCCGCGCTCAGCCGGCGACGCTTCGGCGAGACCGTCTGGCGGATCAACACCTCCTTCCCCCACTGGTTTTGCGGCAACTTCAAGAAGTACAACGACCGCGAGGACGAGCTGCCGGTCGACCAGCACATGCTCATCGCCCTGTCCGCCCCGCGCCCGGTGTACGTCGCCAGCGCCGAAGAGGACCGCTGGGCCGACCCGCGAGGCGAGTTCCTGGCCGCCAAAGGGGCCGATCCCGTCTACCGCCTCTTGGGCGCCGAGGGGCTGCCGGCCGACGAGATGCCCGGTGTCGACCAGCCGGTGGCCGGCACGATCGGCTACCACGTCCGCCGTGGCCGGCACGACGTGACCGACTACGATTGGCAACAATACCTGGACTTCGCCGACCGTCACTTCAAAAAGTGACGCAGGCCGCGAGCGGCGGGGCGTCAGCAATCACCCGACGAAGTAGAGATACGCTGCCAGGATCGCCAGCAGAACCAGGGCCGAGGCCGTCACGTCCGCCCGGCTCCAACTGCTTCTCGACTTGAGTCTGTCCTCTTCGCTCACCGTGGCGTAGGTCAGCCCTTTGATCTTCTCCAGCGCCGGCGCTTCGGTCATGTAGCTGACGCCGATCATCACCACGACCGACACCACGAACACAAACAGGCTGTAGTACTGAAAGTAGATGTTGTTGACGATCCAGAAGAAGGAGCCTTCCGGATATCCGCCTTCAAACCCGGAAAGCCCCAGGGAGACCGGCGTATCCACGGCCAGGCGGAACACCCCAAGGAGAAATCCGATAACCAGCGCCGCCAGGCATCCTTTGGCGTTCAAGCGCTTCATGAACACGCCGAAGAAAAAGACCACGAAAATCGGCGGCGCCAGGTAGCCTTGCACACTTTGCAGGTAGTCGTAAAGCCCCCTTGCCCCTTGGATGACCGGCACCCAGGCCAGGCCGATTAAGACCATGGCCGCAGTCGCCACCCGGCCGATCCACACGAGTTGATGCTGCGAGGCCCCCGGGCGGAATTTTTGGTAGAGGTCCATGGTGAAGAGGGTCGACGAGGCGTTGAACACGCCGGCCAGCGAGCTCATCAAGGCCGAGAGCAGGCCGGCCACCACGATCCCACGGACGCCGACCGGCAGCACGTGCTTCACCATCAGCGGGAAGGCCGCCTGGCAGTGCTCGCCCACGAGTTTCCCCTCCTCGTAAAGGGCCCCCCGGAGCGCGGGCATCTGGTCGGTCTTCGCCAGGGCGAAGCAGATCATGCCCGGGATGATGAAGATGAAGACCGGCAAGAGCTTGAGGAACGCGGCGAAGATCGTGCCCCGCCGGGCTTCACGTTCGTTGGGAGCGCCCAGGGCCCGCTGCACGATGTACTGGTCGGTGCACCAATACCACAGGCCGATGATCGGGGCGCAAAAGAGCATCCCCAGCCAGGGATAGCTGCTCGCGCCTTTGAAGTACCAGGCCTGCCGGACGATCACGTCCTGGGCGTTCGTCTCCAGCACGGGTGCCCAGGTCCCTTCGACGCCTTCCGGGATGAGCGGCTTCCAGAGGTTGAACATGTCGGAGCCGCAGATCTCTCTCAGCGGCCCCCAGCCGCCCAGGGCGATGAGGCCGAAAACGGTCACCAGGATCGAGCCGACGACGAGGATGACGGTTTGAATCGCCTCGGTGTAAGCGACGGCCCTCAAGCCCCCGATCACCGTGTACGCGCCGGTGAGCACGATCACCAGCACCGAGCCGATCCAAAAGCTGTTGAGCACCATGAAGCCCAGGTCGAGCTTCAGCTCCGGCAAGAGCGTGCCGAACACGACCCCTCCCGCGAAAATCCCCACCGCAACCTTCGTGAGCACGTAAGCCACGAGCGAGATGACCGAGAGGACCCATCGGGCGGCGGGCGAAAACCGTTTCTCCAGGAACTCGGGCATGGTGAAGACCATCGAGCGGGCGTAGAACGGAACCATCACCCACCCGAGCACCAGAAGACACCACGCGTGAAGCTCGTAGTGGGCCATGGCCACCCCGTCGGTGCAGCCCGAGCCGGCGAGACCCACCAGATGCTCCGAGCCGATGTTCGAGGAGAAGATCGACGCCCCGACGATAAACCAGCCGAGGTTACGCCCGGCGAGGAAGTAGTCGTCGGCCGTGTCCTTCCCCTGCCGAATCACCCACCAGGCGACGCCCAGCAGCAATGCGAAGTAAAGAGCAACGACGATCCAGTCCAGTGGGTGCATAGCTGGTTTTCCACAAAAGGAGTTCCGTCAGAGAGTATGTCGGCGCCGACCTGCATCAGCATGTTATCATGATCTGCGTGCTTTCGCGACGGGGACGGCGCCGCTGCCGGCTTCGGCGTCGGATCACCGGCCTCAAGAGCAAGGTGCGGAACATCTTGGCTCATTACAGCGAGGATATCAAGGAGCGGTTCACCCGGCGGGGGGAAGTTCAAATCCCCTGTCCCCTTTGGTGACATCGTTCCCCGGCCCCATAGCTCATCAGCGGGGGCACTCTCCACTTGCCCGTGGCATTCACCGGGCATCTTTCGCCACCGGCGTGTCAGATGTTACAATACGGCACTCTCTCGTCGAGTTATTCGACCAGGAACGACGCTCAGAAGCCGGTGCAGGAGTCCATGAGTCGTCACCAATCGGCAACCGAAGAAGCGGTCGTCCGCCGCGTCAGGGCGGATGAGCTCGACGCTTTGCTCGAGCTTTACCAGGACCTGCACGCCGACGACGTGCCCTGGGCGTCGGAGCGGAAGTTGCGGACGCTGTGGGCGGAGGTCCTCGAAAACCCGATGCTCGACTACGTGGCGGCCGAGGTCGACGGGCGCCTGGTAGCCTCCTGCACACTGGTGATCGTCCCCAATTTGACGCGGGCCGGCCGGCCCTTTGCGCTGATCGAGAACGTGGTGACGCATCGAGATTACCGGCGCCGCGGCCTGGGCACGGCAACCATCGAGTACGCGCTCGATCTTGCCTGGGCGTCCGATTGCTACAAAGTCATGTTGCTCACCGGAAGAAAAGACCCGGGCGTTCGCCGGTTCTACGAGCAGACCGGCTTCGAGAAAGACGGGAAGACCGGATTCATCGCCCGGCCGCCGGCGGAAGGGATGTACGGCACGTTGAAGTAGGGTGACACTGCTGGCTTGCCCAGCAGTGCTGTACAAATTCTCCCGAAAATCACTGCTGGGCAAGCCAGCAGTGGCACCCTTTTTTGAACGACTGCCGGCCATGCCCAGTGACCTCAACCCGGGGTCGGAGAAGAACACCTTGCAGCGAACGAGCTCGCCGAACGGCAAGCGGGCGCCGCGGCGCGGCGGGAAACCGGGCTCGACGGCCGACGCCCTGCTGCGGTGGGTCTGGTTCGAGGTGCTCAACTTCGCCGAAAGCTACAAGCTCCAGACGCTGGCCATCATCTTTTTCTGGATGTTCGTCGTCTGGATCCTCGGCGCCAACCTGATCTGGGTGCTCGAACAGTGGCTCCCCACCGAGGCTTTGCAGCAAAAGTCGCTCTATTTCGGCCCGGAGAACTACTTCGACACCTACTGGTGGGTGATCAACGCGATCATGAGCGCCGGCGTCGAGGACTCGGCCACGCCGCAGTCGGTGGGCGCCCGGACGGTGGCCGTGATCGTGGTGGTCCTTGGCATTTGCCTGGTGACGGTGTTCACCGGGAACGTGGTGGCGATCCTCTGGGAACGCATTGCCCGGCGGGACCTGATGCGTGTCAAGCCGCGCATCGCCCACGTGGGTCAGTATTGGGACCACGTGGTCATCTGCAACGCCTCGACGAAATTCGAGCCGATTCTGCGGCAGATCGTCGAGAAGGTGGGCCCCCACACCAAGGTCGTGCTGGTCGACCCCAAGGCGGCCGAGTACCGCACCGACCGCAGGCAGTTGTTCCGTTCGACCTTCGGCGTCACCGGGAATCCGCAGAGCCTGAGGGTTCTGAAAAAGGCCGACGTGGCCGCGGCTGCCGTGCTCGTGGTCCTGACGCCGGATGCTCCAGGGCACTCGCTGCGAGAGCGAGACTACCAGGCGCTGCTCACGGCCCTGGCCGTGCAGCCGATCGCGAAGGTCAATCCCAACCTGCGGATCATCCTCGAGGTGAGCTTGAAGAGCACGTTGGAGTTTGCCGAAATCTTCAACGCGCTTACCAACTATCCGCTCTACATCGAGGCGGTGTGCGCCGACGATTTTCAGGAGAAGCTCCTCTCCCAGGCTTGCCTCACGCCGGGCTTGTCGAACTTCTTTGACCTGCTCTTGACCGTGCCGTCGCACCGTCGGAAGCGACCGGCCATCACCCGCTTTTTCGACACAATCCTCCTGCGCGAAGCCGAGGACGAGGAAACGCCGGCCGACCCAATCGACGCGGCCAACGACGTTTGCGCGATTCCCGTGCCCGGGCCGCTCGTGGGCAGGACCTTTCGCGACGTGCGGCAAGAAATCGAGGAAGCCGACGGCGTAACGGTGATCGGATACCTGCGGTGGGAAGGAAACGGGAAAGGCATGGGGGCCAGGAGGCCGGTCGTCACCCTCAATCCGTCGCGCAAGCCACCGGCGCGGGGCGAAGCCCCGCCGGTCGATTACCGGCTGTCGGTCGAGGACGAGCTGTTCGTGATCGCCCGGCCGGAAGCCTGCGCCGCTTTGCGAGAAGGACGTTTCCCGGGCCCAAGTTGAACACCGAGCCCGCTTGAACCGGGCTCCCATCCCGAGGAGAAAGCCATGAACGATCCAACGGGTCCAGTCGACGATCAAGCCGGTCGGGACGAACCGACTTCGCCCCCCGCCCCGGGCGATGAGGCCCCGGCGGCCGAGGATTTTGCCGCGAGGCTTCACGAGGGCGGGCACGTGGTGATCTTGAACTGGAACTCCAAGGGCGAGGCGATCATCAAGGAACTCCACTCCGAGGTGATCCACGAGCAGCGGCTCGTGGTCGTCGTGACCGACAAGAAACTCCCCAAGCGAACCGGGACGGCCTGGCGGGGCGTGTTCACCGTCGACGGAAACCCCCTGGAGCCGGAGTACCTCCGGCAGGCGATGATCACCAAGGCCCACTCGGCCATCATCCTCGCCGACGAGGAAAGCCCCAACCCCGACACCACGAACTTCATGCTCGCTGCCAGCATCGAGCGGATCAACGCCGAGGTGCACACGATCGTGGAAATCTCGGAAAGCTCCTACCTGGAGCATTTCGAGGGGACCGGCGTCGACGAAATGATCTGCATCAACGAAATCGCCGAGAAGATCATTTCCCAATCGTGCCTGACCCACGGGCTGTCGGCCTTGTACCTGCACCTGTTGACGGCTTCGGAGGAGACCAACGAAATCTACATCGTTCCCGCCCCGGCCGTCGCGCATGGGCGCAGCTACCGGGAGGTTCGCCGGGCCATCGGGACTTTTGAAGGCGAGAGCCTGATCCTGCTGGGAATTCTGGCCCAGGTCGACAAGGCGCAAGCCCCCACCGCCTATAAGACGTTCGATCGCAATGGAAAACACATGGCAATGGTCGTCAACCCCACGCAGAACAACGAGAGTACCGATCCCTTCTCGCAGAGCTACGTGATCCGGCCCGGCGACGAGCTAATCCTCATGGCCTACGAACAGCCGCAGCTTCGAGGTTTCACGGTTTAGCCGCGGGGCAACAGGTCGGCGAAGTGCCGGGTGTCGCGCGAGACGACTTCGCCAACCTGGATTTCGAGCGGCCGCTTGAAAATCGGCCCGTCGTAGACGAACGAGTGGAACTCGCCGTTCTCACCGCACGGATCGACCGCCTCGGGCAGGTCGCCGAGCATCTCGGCGTCGATCGCGCGTCCGGCGAAAGCCGCGGGGAGCTTCTCTCCGTCGACGCACGAAAGGTACGCCTTGAATCCCAGCCTGATGAACGCGAGGACCAGCTCGGTCGTGTCGCGGCCCCAGATGGGAAAGAGGGCCTTCATGCCCGCCTTGGCCAGCTTCGCTTCCCGGTACTCGCGGAGGTCTTCGAGGAAGACGTCGCCGTGTACGACGACCAGCACGCCCGCCTCGCGGTACCTGGCCATGGTCCGGCCCATCAACTCTTCGTAGTCCTCGAAGCTACACGAGCCCGAAGCGCCCGAGGGCAAGTAGAGCACGTCCAGCGGCAGCCCGATCGCCTCGGCCTGCATCCGGAGCAGCTCCTCTCGCACGCCGTGATGGCTGACTCGCCCATACTCCCCGGCCACCGTAGTCAACAGGGCGACGATTTCGTAGCGGTCGTCCTGCCGGAGCTCGTAGAGGGCCAGTGCGCTATCCTTCCCGCCGCTCCAGGAGAATACGACCTTTTCCTTGTCCGGCATGATGGGGCAGTCCGCCTCAACGAGGCCGATAGAGTTCGATGCTTGTCTCGCTCAGATAGCCGATCTTCAGCTTGTCGCGCAGCTTATCGGCTTCCGGGTACGAGGCCCAGCTGGCAGGCGAGGGGACGAACTCTTCGGTCATCGCCTCTACGTGCCCGTCGAGGAAGCTGACGTTGGCCACGCCTCCCCCATGGCGAAAATGGGTATTCGGCGCGGCGTACGGATCATCCGGGCCCGAGAAGTACCAAGTCTCCGTCGCCTTCACGTCCGGCAAGTACGCATAGAGGTCGATTCGTGCGGCGTCGCAGAAGACCAGGGTCCTGGTGGTTGCCGGGAAATAGGCCAGTTTGCGGACGTTCATTACCGCCGGCCAGGTTGACCAGTCCTGACTGCCCAGGTTCAGGTTGTATCCGTATCCTCCGGTCGCTCCGTCGTAGAGGTCCACGATCTCGTCGGTCCTGTCGGGGCACTGATAAACGGCGGTGTTCCTCTCGATGTACGGCACGATCAGGCCCTTCTGCGTGTCCACCTGGGACGTGTTGTAGTCGACTTCTCCGAACCACGTCACCTGGGGGTCAGACCAAGAGGCGGTGGGGATGTAGGCGGGGGGAAGCACCTTGAAACTGTCGTGATACAGCAAGACCGCCAGCGTGTTCTGCTTCAGGTGGTTGGCGCACTGGGCACGGCGGGCGGCTCCCCGGGCGGCCTGGACCGCCGGAAGCAATAGGGCGATCAAGATCCCGATGATCGCGATCACCACCAACAGTTCGACCAGAGTGAAAGCTGAGCGTTTTGGAGAGAGAGAGGAAGACATGGGGGAACTCCCGTCGTCGGGCTGACAGTTGTGATCCGCGAGGCGCCAGCCCTTGGTCGCGCGCTCACGAATGCCTGGTTTCGAGGCACATCGCGCCGCTCGCTCAGATAGCCGTCTGGCTCAACACCGGGGGGTGTTTTACAGTTGCGACCCAGCGTAGGGTTTTCACCTACTTCACTATCTGAGGCACGTCAAAGGAACATCACGGCCGGCGGCCCGTCCCTCGCGAGCCGATCCGGCGGCGTGCTGGTAGGTCTGCTGACTTCCGAGCGAAAAACCCCGGCCTTCTCATCATCCCGGACCGAAGGGGCCCGAAGACGACAATGGCTTCCATAGAGTGGGGTTTCTCGTGCCCTCGGTTACAGCGGCGGGGCCGTCCCGGATTCACACCGGCGTTCCCTGTTCGTCGGCCACCCCAGCGGGGGCGCCCGACCACCAACACACGTCTAAAGAGATAATGTAGCGAGTCTGCCCGGGAAAGCAAGCCCCTGACCCGAGAACGCAGGGCGATGTTCCTTAACCGCGTGTGCCGTAACGCTTTATCCGACCTCTTCCGGAACCGGCGCTTCTTCCGCGCCGGCCCGAACCCGTCGCACGACCCGATACCCGGCCACGCGAACCACGCAAAGCGAGGCGACTAGCCAGAGCAGCTGCAGCAGACAAAGCGCGGCATAGGGCAAAAGGTCGTCAACATGCGCCAGCTTGTACCCGACGAAGATGACGGCTCCGGTCGTCAGCGCGAGGACGATGGCCCGCAATGTCGGCCGCCGTGTACCCAATGCCCCCCAAAGGGCCGCCAAGGCCAAGGCGGAGTGGGCAATGTCCACCACGAGAAGCATCCACCAAAGCTCCCCGAGCCACGGCAAGAACGGATAGCCGACGGTGTAGTGGAGGAGCCCCATCGCGACGGCCACGACCGTGATCCAGGACATCAGATAGCCGAGCGAGAATTGAAGGCGGCCTTGACCGGAAGCGGCTTGCCCCGTCACATCCACGGCGCTCGCCCGGACCAGCTTCACCCCCATCATGCGAGCGATCGACAGCGGGATGAGAACTCCGGCCGCTTGTGCCAGGAGGAAAATGGTCCAAATGGATTGGGATTCCTCAATTTCTGTCGGATTAAGGGTTGGTGCGGTAAGTACGCTCCACAACACGATCGCCACCACAAGGCCCATCACGCGCCACGGAAGCGATTTGCCGCCAAAACCGGTCCAAAGGGCCACCAGGCTCACTTGGGCCATCGCGAGCGAACAGAAGACCGCGACGACCGGATGAGGCCAGTCGCGGGGGAAACCTTCGTCGTAGAGGAGAACCGACAACACGACCAGGTCGACCAGCACGGTCGCGGCGACAAGCAGGGGGATCAGAAGCCGAGCACTTAGCATA
>JBDRTC010000870.1:0-2563 GCA_043824335.1 Planctomycetota bacterium
CAACCGCTTCGGATTTCGTCACTAGAATGCCCCGGAAGCGAAGCCCATCCGCAAAAACCCCGATGAAAACCGCTTCCACGTACCCAAAACCAGCACGAAATAGGTGGGTGGATTTGAACCACCCGCGGAAGTTGGGCTAAAGGCCATTCGCAAGAACTGCCTGGCCTGCTGTGGGGGCACTTTCAAAGCCGTGATGTGGTGCGGCTGCCACGGGCACAAGTCCACTCTCTGCCACCTCTGGCCATACCGCTTCGGTATCCGACCGGAGTCGGCCAGGCAACGGTATGGCGATCGGTTGGTCACTCCCGAGATGATGCCGGACGCCAACGTGGATCTTGAAGAGTTGCCGATGGTGGGAGTCAAAGAAGCGGCGAAGATCCAGGCCGGCGTGACCATAGGCGGAGTGGAGGGAGTTCTGCTGCGGCAAAGCGTTGCCCCCCAGAATGGTGTTTGACGAATCCCGTAGGAGCGGGCCTGCTTGCACCCTCTGCTCCTGGAAGTGTACATTCATGGTGTTCTGGTGAACTTCTCACCGCCGGAGCGCGTCCAATCATTCACCCGACCTGTTTGGGAGGACCACCGATGGACGTGAGACTGCGAGAGGACGACGGAGACGTGTTGCGGTTGGAGGCAGTTGGGGGTTGTGTTGAGATCGCCTTACTGCCGGATCTTCGGCGCTTCGAGAGCTTTCTGGGCCCAGGCGGCTACAGTCGTAAAGTCGCCCTGGGTTTGGCCGAGATCCCGTTCCTTGACACCTTTCGCATGAGTTGGCTGTTGGTAGCGCACAAGCGGTTCCGCGAATCCGGTGGTAGGCTCGTGGTCCATTCGCTCGGAGCCCAACTCATGGAGTTCCTCGAAGTCGTACGCTTCGAGCTTGTCCTGTACCTCGCCGAAGATGAAGCCGCTGCGCTGGCGTTGCTGCGAGCAGAGGACTCGGACGTTGGCCGCAGCGCGGGACTCTCGGCGGCAAGTTCCCTGGGCGGTGTTGACCTTTGGTGATCGCGGCCACGGCTTCCCTGTCCTGCTTCATCTGCTAGATCGTGCGGGTCAGGAGGTCGCCGAACTTCGTCCGCCGCCGCTTCAGGATACCGACCACTCCCTCTTCCTCATCGCATCGATCACCTGCTGAGGCGAGAGGTGGTCCAGGTAGCGGCTGGCCGTCGCGGCCAAAGAGCTTGCGGAACGGAGCGGTGATCGCGCCAGCCAGCACGCCACGTAGTTCGTCGGCGTGCGTGCCCCGGCGGCCGATGCGGTACTGCTTGGAGAGTTTTTCGACGACGATGACTGGTTGGAACATAGGTGTCAGGTGTCAGTGGGCTTTCGGCAAATGGAACGTATTAGTCCGTTGTGCGTGGGAAAGCCTGAATGTCTTGCAGTATGTCCAAGAAAAGCTGATGCGACCTTCTCCACACCTCCAGGTCGGTGAAATGCTTGATTCGTTTGCCCCTCTCCTCTGTCACCTCTCACCGGATCATATCACGTCTGCGAACCGGCCTTGCAGGCGGGCGAAGAAGAACGCCCCGCCCGTGAGTACGAGCAGCGTGAACGCCACTGAAAACAGCAGGAACTCCGGGTAAAACGGCCCACCGTACAGGGAGGCGCGAAATGCGTTAATGTAGCCTGCCATTGGGTTCAACGCCGCCACGAGGACGCTTGCCATCGCAAGGTAGACGGCCAGCCCACCACCGAGTGGTGTGGGATGCCCGTGGATTTTGTGATGGCCGTCCGGGTGGTCGGTCAGCCTGATTCGCGGAGCGACTCTCAAGATCAGGAACGTAAGGAGACCGCTCGCTGCGCACGCGGCTACAACGAGAGTGACTTTGTCGGCAAGCACGATAGTCCGCTGTTACAGGTGGTGAAGAGTGGTTGCTTCACTCCATACTTTCGGCTGTCGTCAATCGTGTACGGATGATCTCTTTCAAGAGCGTTCGATACTCCTTGTTGCCGGGCTCCATCACAGCGCATAGCTTCGCTTGCTCGTGGGCCTCGCTGAACTTGTCCTCGTGCTTCAACAGAAGCGCCAATTCGTACCGCCAGCGGAGCTCTTCCGGACGCAGTTCGACCGCGCGGGAGTAGCCTGCGATCGCCTCCGGATAGCGTTCTTTGACGGCAAGGAGAGATCCTCGAAGGTGGTACCGCTCGTCCTCCTCAAGATCCATCCGCTCGATCAGGCTCTCGGCCCGTCGGGCGAGCATCCGGCGAAGCGTGGCGTGCTCGTCGGACGAGTACCGTTCCCGTGCCAACTGGATCAACAGTTGCGGCGATTCGGGCAGCACCTTCTGGACCGTCTCCCAGAGGGTGATCTCCCGACCTGCAAGCCGCAGGATGCCATCCAGGTAGCGGGAGTCGAGGCCTTAGATTTACCCAAGGATCGGCTGGTAAGTTTTACAGGATATTAAGTTGAAGTTGCGGATGCTAGCATTGTTAAGTCGCTGTGCTTCAAGCAACTAGGTCGTGTACGTGTGTACAGAACTTCTTTCAAAGGAATTGCATCGTCGAGCCGTGGCGTAGGCAGGTGCGTAGAAGGTTCAGAACCTCTCCTACACCTAGCCTTCTGAGAACG
>JBDRTC010000871.1:0-4808 GCA_043824335.1 Planctomycetota bacterium
CTGGTCGTGTAGTGCGATTCCCACGCCCGTTGGGAATCGGGCCGGAGCACAGGGTTGTGCGGGCTTTTGTACCAGCGGAGGCCGTCACGGCTGGCGGCGAAGCCGATCGCCGTCTTGCCGGCCTCCGCCGACCAGTAGCTCCCGTACCACAAGAGGTACACGCCGTCGATTTTGAGAACGGTGGGATAAATCAGACGCTCCCGCTCCCACGGCTGATCGAGAACGAGCACCGGCTCCGCCGACACGGTCCAGCGACGGCCGTCGCGGCTGGCCCCGTGGCGGATCTTCCAGGGATCGGCCGAGACGTCGGTGTACCAGAGGCGATAGCCGTCGTTCTCCTTGAGCACCGTCGGTGCGTAAGCGTGCTCCAACTGCGCTGTCGAAGGCGCTTGCCACCGGACGCCGTCGGCGCTGGTCGTCTCGTGGAGCGTGTGGAGTCCGCTTGGGCCGGCGAAGTGCGTGGAGCTGAACCACATGCGCAGCTTGCCTTCCTCGCGGAGGACGGAACCGTCGGGGGTGCGGAGCAGGGCCGCGGTGAGGACCGAGTGCTTGCCGTCGCCGAACTCAAAGACGGGACTCGCGGGTGATTTGTCGAACCGCCGGCCGTCGCCGCTGGTGGCCAGGCCGAGCCGGAACACCCGCTCGCCCACGGTCCCCTGCGAGCCGCTGTACCAGAGCAGGTATCGGCCCTGTTCTTCCGCCACGCAGGGGGCGAAGAGGTGGGTGTCGTCGAAATCCCCCGGCTCGCCCAGCGCGATCACCGGCCCGGGCGTGTCGCGCTCCCACTCTTGCGGCAGAAGCCAGCGGCAAAGCGAGGCCGGAACGGCCTCTTCGGCCCGTGCCGGGCAACACGCAAACGGCACGCCGACCAAAAAAGCAGTCCAAACGATGGCGACGGGAACCAGCCGGGCGCACCGCGACACGTTTCCAAGGCATGCTGTCATTTCCGCAGGATAGCCGGCCCCAGCAACGGAGGCAAGCTTCCCGATCGCGTGTTCTTGGCCCTTGCCCGTCGTCGGCCCTTGAACGGGCCCGCGAGCTTGGCTATCGTTGCGCTCATCGGAGAGTTGACGCTGTGTAATCCAACTGCCGAGGAGGAGGGCACGATGAACCGACGACGTTTCTTGAAGCGGTCGGCGGCCGCAGCGACTGCGCTGTCGTTGGCCGGAGCGGCGGCCCGCCCGGCTCGGGCGGGGAGCCAGCCGGGGGCGAACGACCGTATCGTGGTGGCCGTGGCGGGGGTGCGAGGGCGCGGCAGTGGTCTGCTGCGAGCATTCGCCTCGCTTGCGGACGTCGACGTGACGTACGTCTGCGACCTCGACCGGCGGGTCTTAGACGAACGCGTCAAAGGGGTCGAGGAGCAAACCGGCCGGCGGCCTCAGGCGATCACGGATTTCCGGAAAGCCCTGGAAGACAAATCGCTCGACGCCTTGGTGCTCGGCACGCCCGACCACTGGCACGCCATCCCCACGATCATGGCCTGTCAGGCGAAAAAAGACGTGTACGTTGAGAAGCCCGACGGGCACAACATCCTCGAAGGCCGGACCATGGTGGCCGCCGCCCGAAAGTACGGCCGCATCGTGCAACTCGGAACCCAGTCCCGGAGCGATCCGAGTCAGAAGAAGGCGATCGAGTACATCGCCTCGGGCAAGCTGGGCCGGGTGCGGTTCGCCAAGGCGTGGGAGAGCTCGCGTCAGGGCTCGATCGGGCATCCGCCCGACGGCGATCCGCCGCCGGAGATCGACTACGACACGTGGCTCGGCCCCGCTCCCTTGCGGCCGTTCAACCCCCGACGCTTCCACGGCTCCTGGCGGTGGTTCTTCGATTACGGCACCGGCGACTTGGGCAACGACGGCGTGCACCGTCTGGACAAAGCTCGCTGGGGACTCGAAGCGGCGCTTAAGAGCGAGGGCAAAACGCTTGCGACCACGCCCCGCACCGTCTCGGCCCACGGCGGAAAACACTACTTCGACGACGACCAGCAGTGGCCCGACAACCTGATGGTCACCTACGACTACTCGGGCTGCGTGCTTACCTACGAGATGCGGATCTGGTCGCCCTACGCCCTGGAAGGCGAGCGTGAGGGGGCGGCCGTGCTGGGCGACGCGGGCTACATCGTCATCGGCAACGGCCGCTGGAGAGCGTTCGACGCCAAGGGCCAGCAGGTGGCCGACGACACGGGCGGCGGCGACGCGACGGTGGCCCACGCCCAAGACTTTCTCGCCTCGATGCGAAGCCGCGAGAAACCGGCGGCCGATCTGGACTCTGTCGGTCATCCCTCCAGCCTACTCTGCCACCTCGGGAACGCCGCCTGGAGGGCCGGCCGCAGCTTGCGTTTTGATCCCGGGGCCTACACGTTTATCGACGACGAGGAGGCCAACCAGTACCTCACGCGGCCCGAGTACCGCAAGCCGTGGGTGCTGCCCGACATAGCCGAACTGTAGGAGCGGGCCGGCAACTCTCCGCCGGGGGCGTGTTTCCGCTCGGCGCGGATCTCCCGATCCGGCCGAAGCCGTCCAGCGGCGGTCTCCGTCACGAAGCCGGTTTACCGAAGACCTCGACCTCGACGTAGTGGTTCAGGTCGTTGGCCGTGTTTCCGCTGCTGTAGAGCCGTGCGTAGCGGGCGGTGACGCCCCCAGCTTCGATCCGCTTGCCGAAGTTGGTCTCGATGTAGGGACGCGCCTTTCCGATCCCCATCTTGGAGGAATTGTCCTGGTCGTTGCTGTAGAGGGTGCGCACGTTCTTCGTGAATTTGGCGTCGTCGGCCACCTGGAAGATCACGTCGTGATAGCTCCGGCCCTCGCGGAAAAAGTGCCAGAGGTGAACGGCGTAGATCTCTGACGGCTTCCCCAGATCGATCTGGACCCATTGCTTCATGGGCCCCAGCTCGACGTAGTTCGTTTCCAGCCCTTTCTTGTTGCCGTCGGTCACGTACTCCAACTCGCCGAGCACCGGATTCCGGTCGCTCGAAGTGACCGGCTTCTTGAGCGCCAGATTGACCGTGCCCTTGGGCACCAGCAACTCCGGGAACCCTCCCTCCGGCGGCTTCTCCAAGTCGGGGAAGAGCATCCCGAGCACTTCGGGCGGGGTGCCCGCCAGGATCTCCTCGGGGATTTCCGTTTCGAGCGGCACCTTTGCCTCTTCGGCGAGGCACCAGGAAGCAAGGCTTATCATCATCGACAGAGTTGCGATCACGCGCGGCATCCTCGATTCTCCTTTTGTCACGGCGATTGGCCTTCAGTATGATGGATACAAACTTTGCCTCTACAGGCCCTTGTTTTTACTGGTCCAAACCGCCATACCGGCAAAATCGACACCCGTCCAGCTCTAATGGGGGGGCACGACATGGCAAGCGGACCTGTGAAGGCGAAGGCCAAGAAACCCTACCCCGACTTTCCGCTCTTCGCCCACAAGAACAGCCAGTGGGCGAAGAAAATCCCCGGGAAGCTCTATTATTTCGGCGGTTGGCACGATCCGCAAGCGGCGCTCAACAGATACCTGGAGGACCGCGACGACCTACACGCTGGCCGGAAGCCGCGGCGGAAAGGCGGGGCGGCGAGCGCGGGCGACGTGGCGAACCGGTTTCTGACATGGAAGCATCGGCTGGTTGATGCAATAGGGCGACACTGGAGAGCTTTCCTGTCACGGCATGGGTGATGGGGTCGATGGCCACCGTGCATCCATCCCACGGCGCGTGATAGGCACGGACCCCATAGCCGGCCGACCCGCCAACCTCACTTCCAACGGCTTCTCCCGCAGCACCAGCGCATTCTCGTACATCACTCCCACCAACTGCTCGCCGGTGTTGGTGAAAGTGTCGGCGATGTGGATATGGTCATCTCGTACGGTAACCTCGCGGGTCACCCGGTAACCGGGGCACGACCACTGCGCCTGGCCGGTTTGACCCAAAGGGACCATGTTCCATGCTTGCCCCGTGGTGCGGAACCATCGGCCGTCGGGTTCGCTCGTCCGCGAAGTAAAGTCCAGAGTACGCTGGTCCAGTTCGACGCGGATCATCCCGCCCGAGCCGATCTGAACCTGCAGATGTCCCAAATGAACTCGAAGGGGTCGACTTCCGTAATCGCGTAAGGAGACTCGAACGCCTTCACCCCTTCAAAAGAGAAATCCGGCCAACTGAAAAGAAGCCAGGAGCTTCCCCGTGGAGTGGCCCAAAAAGCATCCCGGCCATTCTTCGGGTGGTATTCGAGCGGCCAACATCGGGACTGCGTCTCGGAGAACGTGGAAGGGGGCCAGTGGCGACATCTCGTGGCCACGTGGGACGGCAGCCGGCAAAGCCTCTACCTCGACGGCAAACTGCACGGCGCCAAGCCGGCAAGCGATTTCACCTTGAACGAAAACACCGTCTCGACCAAAACCGCACGAATCGGCGGCCAGGCCATGCGCGTCTTCCAAGAGAGCCGGTACTTCAACGGGTTCATCGACGAAGTGGCCATTTTCACCCAGGCCCTCTCGGAACAAGAGATCCAAACCCTCTATGAGATGGCGTCGCGGGCAGAGAACCTTCGACCGACGCGTCGGGGCAAGCCGGTTCGTTAGAGTTGCTCAACGTGCACGCTGTTCGCGTGCTCTTCGATCTTCGCGTGATCAAGCCGACATGGCAGCAATAGCCGGAGGTTTTCGCCCGCGGCGGCGATGCCGAGGTTCACATCGAACCTGTACGTATCATCTGCTTGCAGAATGCCTTCAAGGCCGTCATGCCGTGCCATTTTGATGAAGATCGGACCAGGCCAGCGATTCCTTGCCAAGCTGCTTCCCCGGTGGCGTTGCGGCTAGACACTCTCACCGGC
>JBDRTC010000872.1:0-6110 GCA_043824335.1 Planctomycetota bacterium
GGTCGTTGTCCAGGATGTTCCCGGCGGATTCGAGCCGTTCGCCCCACGGACCGCGGTCTGTGGGCGTGTGGGGGCGACCAAAGAAAACTCGGGGACTGTCCCGATTTTCCCGCAGGGAAAATGGGACTGTCCCCTTCCCACCGCCGTTGGCGAGGCAGTTGCACTGCCGCGCCGTCCGCAGACGCAGCAGTACAACTGCTGCGTCAACGCGGCTCGGACTCTTGATTGCCGACAGAGGCGACAATTCCTACCGGTCGTTGCCGCCGTCGTCGGAACGTGCCCGCAGGGCCAGGCTCAAGTAGCGGTCGTCGAGCCGGGCCATGATCCGTTGGTTGACCCATGTGTCGAGGGTGCGTCGGACGGCCGACTCGTCTGGCGGAAGATTATCGGCGTGCTGGGCGACGAACCGCAGGACGCTCTCGAGCGACCGGCCCGTGTCGCAATGAAGATAGAGCCGGCGGTCGATGCCCGTCAGGCGACGCTGGAACACGACCGCCGACGGCCGCGTGTCGTTGAGGATCAGAACGCCGTCCGACCGGTCCCACGAGCGAAGCGTGACGGTCCCTTTGAGCCCTTGCCAGGTTTCAACGGCCTCGAGCACGGGCGACGCGTAGTCGAGCGGGTTGCGGCCGTCGGCGTAGTCGTACTCGAAGTAGTAGGCCATTCGGGCGAGGACCTCGGCCGGGAAGGGGTAGACGTGCCGGAAGGCCCGGTTTGGCCGGGCATTCTTCATGCCGTAGGCGGCCGGGTCCTCGAAGTAGGGGGCGAAGCGGTCCATGCGCACCCGGCCCACGGCCAGCGGGGGCGCCATGTGGACGATCGACGGGATCAGCTCGGCCAGCCCGGCGTAGTCGCGGGGGTTTTCACCCGGGAAGCCGTACAGCAGGTTCCACTTCACCTCGACGTCGTATTCGGAGAACCACTTGAGAGTTTGCAGGTTCTGAACGGCGTTGGCCCCCTTGCCGATGAGTTTCAGCACGGGGGTGATGAACGTCTCGATGCCCAACTGGGCGGCGCCCATGCCGGCTTCCATCAGGGCTTCGACCTGGCGTCGCGAGAGGTTGGTCTTCATCTCGAAGACGAACGCCAGGTCGAGGTTCGCCTCCTTGAGCATGGGCAGGAACGTGTTGAAGTAGCGGTGGTCGAGGATGTTGTCGCTGGAGCAGGCCTCGTGGACGCCGTACCGCTCGACCAGGTGGCGCAGCTCGTCGACCGCTCGCCGGGGACTCTTGCTGCGGTAGGCCAGCGTGCTTCCGTTGAGCCCGCAGAACTTGCAGTGGTGTTTTTGGCCCCACCAGCACCCGCGGGAGGTCTCGAAGAACAGGAGCGAGTGGATGTGGTCTTTCAGGGGGCTGGCGCGGAGCCGCTGGAAGTAGTCATCGAAATCGGGATAGGGGAGGGCATCCATGTCGCGGACCATGAATGCCGCGGGATCGGGCGGCGATGGTGTACCCGACTCCCGCGCAATCTCGCCCGGGGGGATTTTTGGTGTCTCCCCGTGGAGAACCTGTTCGACGACTGGCGGGAACGTCAGGTCGGCCTCGCCCAGGAAGACGTAGTCGATCCAGGGAAACTGCCGGGCAAGCTCGATCCCCATCTCGGCTTCGCAGGCCGCGCCGCCGACCATGATCTGGATTTCCGGCCTCTCGTGTTTGATCCGCCGGGCCAACGCCATCGAGGCCATCGTCTGCTGAAACGACATGGCGAAGCCGACGACGGCGTACCGTGACCAGTCGATCAAGTCCATGCACTCGTCAAGAAAGGGCTCGACGTGCTGCTCGGTCTCTTCGTAGTCGCGGCGGTCCGTTTCGGTCAGGCCGGGATCGGCGTGAAGGAGGACATCGCGGCAGTAGCTTTCGTCTTCCGGCAGGCGACCCTCGAAATAGTGCTTGGCGAACAGGCGCTCTCCGCCGAGCACGAAGGCGAAATAGTCGGCGATCCACTCGTAGCGGTCGATCCCCACGCGCTCGGCGAAGGCGAAGTTGAGATAGGCGACGTCGCAGCCGATCGCCCGCCGCACAAGCGCCGCCTTCAACAAGCTGGGGCCGATGTTGGGCCAGCGCAAGTTGGAGAACGGCATGTTGACGATCAGGACGCGAGACATGGAGACGGTATCCACGCGGGATCAGGTTCTTCGCATCCCTTCAACAGCGTGTAAAGCCGCAAGCGGCGCTATGGCACGGGAGCGTCGGCGGCGATGTTCACTGCCACGGTCGGCGGCTCGACCTTCGCCATCACGCGGAACCCCACGTTGTACACCCGCTGGTACGGCTGATAGCCGAGCCGGAAGCTCGACGTGCACCGCTTGGGCCGGTCGCGCCAGGAGCCGCCGCGCACGACCTTTCGGCCGCCGACGTCGAGCACGTCGTCGTCCGACTGGTAGGGATAGGGCCGATAGGTCGTTCGGGTCCATTCGGCCGCGTTACCGTGAACGTCGCAGAGCCCCCAGGGGTTCGGCCCGTACGTGCCGGGGGCGACCGTGAGCAGGCTCCCGTCGTTGAAGCGGGTCTCCTTGGGGATCCAGTCGTCGTACTTGGGCGGGTCCTTGTAGGCCTCGAAGATAGTGTAGGGGTTGGTGACGAACTCGACCATCTTGGCGTCGCCCATGTTGGCAAACTGCGAGAAGTCGGTATCCAGATCGCCGTAGAACATGGGCGTATCGGCGCCGGCGCGAGAGGCGTATTCCCACTGGGCCTCGCTGGGCAGGCTGAACTGCTGGCCCGTGGTTTTGGAAAGCCACTGGCAGAAGGCCATGGCCGCGCTGCAGGTCACCCGGACCGCGGGCTGCTCGGGCTCGTTCATCGGGTAGCCGTGGATGCCGAATTGGTAGGCGTTCTTGGTTTCCACGCGGCTATCGTGGTTGGGGTCGAACCGGGCGAACTGGGCGTTGGTCACTTCGCCCACTCCCATCCAGAACGGCTCCTTGATCCGGACGCGGGTGCGGGGCCGTTCGTCGGCTTCCCCGGTGAGGCTCCCGATCACGAACTCGCCCGCCGGGATGAGGACCATCTCGAAGCTGACGCCGTCGGCCAGCTCGACCAAGCGCCGCGTGACGGCGCCGGCCGCGGCCTGGCGACGTTTGGCCTCGGCCGCGTCGAAGGGCCAGCCCTCGCACTCGACCGTTTGCGCTTCGGGCGGCCCCGCCGGCTCGGGCATGATCGGCTCGATGGGCTCACTGCTGGTTTCAGGCACGGCCTCCGGATCGTCGTCGAGATTCGCATAGAGCTTCAATAGCTCGCGGCGGCGCTGGCGCTGGATGCCGGGGTCCTGGATGTCTTCGCCCCACGTGCCGTGATAGGGACAGTTCAGGTCGATCCAGGTGATGAGCCGGTCCCAGGCTTCGGCGTCGAGCTTCACGTTGTGGTGGCCCTTCTTGAGCATCTGGACGAGCTGCGTGGTGTCGGCATGGAACTCCATCGGTTCGAGCATATGGTAGTCGCTCTCGATGCCGGGGCGCCGGACGTACCGGTGCAACTCGGCGTAGCCGACCGAGAATTTTCCGCCCTTGTTGCCGCCGTTTCCAGCGGTGATGAGCTTCCAGTCGGAGATCTTGATATCGCCCCGCAAATTGGCGATCTCCGTGCCGTCGGGCCGCGGCTGGCCGTTGTGGCAGCCGACGCAGTAGCGGTCGATCACCGGCTGCACCTCGCGCGGGTAGCTGAACCCCCGCATGGCGCCGTACCAGGGCTCGATCTGCGAAGGCGGCCGGTTCAGGGCGATGGTCGGCTTGGCCGGCGGGGCCGTGTTCTGCGGCTCGTGGCACCCGGCGCATTGCACCACCTCGCCCGGCATGGCGGTCATCCAGCTCCGCATCAATTGCACGGCCTTGCCCTCTTCGTCGAGCGGTTGCAGGGAGACGGGCAGGTTGGCCGGGATCTTGAACTTGGCCGAGCCGTCTTCGTGAACGGGCACCGTGCCGACGACCCGCTTGATGTCCCAGGGGCCGTCCATCCCCACGACCCCCAACAGCCCGCCCATGCCTTGGTAGGCGAAGTGGTAGGTGATAATCCTGAGCGATTTGACCGTGCCGCGGGGGACGTCCTTCAAGCCCTTGCCGGCGTAGATATCGGGGAGATACACCAGCGCGTCGGTCCGACCGGGTTTCACCTTTTCCGGGATCGCCGGCGGAGGCGGCGTCTTCTTGAGCGGGATCGGCTCGAGCATCGCGTAGCCGGGCGTTTCTTTCAGCAGCACCATGTTGTCGAACACGTCGACCAGGTAGATGCCCCAGAGCGCCTGCGGCGTCGGCTTCGAGGCCACCAGGAAATGCTTCTCGCTGAGCGGGTAGGGGTGGAGGAACTTGGGCCAACTGCTCACGGTCAGGCCGTCGCTGACGATCCGTTCGACCTTCTTGCCGTGCCCCGGGATTCGCTGGACCGCCCCGGTCGCTTCGTGGCGTCCCGCGGCCGGGTCGAACACGACCAGCTCGCCCATCCTCGGGTTGTCGTGGTGCCCGCCGATCACGGCGACCACCTTCGTGGGATGATGGGGGACCGCCCGGGCGTAGAAGATCGAGTTCGGCCAATAGGAGTTGCTCCCGTAGTACTCGAACTGTTCGGTGCCGTCGGGGTTCATGTGGAACAGAAGCCGCGTGTTCGAGTGGGGCGTGTCGCTGTATTCCCAGCGGGAGTAGAGCACGCGCCCGTTGTTCAACACGGCCGGACACCAGTCGTGCTCCTGGTCGAAGCAGAGCTGGCGGATGTTCTTGCCGTCGGCGTCCATCACGTACATGTTGGCCACGTGCGAGCTGCCGTACACGCACGGCACGCCGATGAAGCAGGCCGTAGAGGTGAAAAGGATCTTGCCGTTGGGCAGATAGCAGGCGTCGTAGCTGTCGACGTCGGGCTGTTCGCCGGTGAGTTGGCGGAGGCCGCTGCCGTCGGTGCCGATCTCGAACACCTGCCAGCGGTCGTGACTGCCGGGCATGGAGAAGAGCATCCTCTCGGCGTCGAAATGGAGGTCGACGTCGCCGGCGAACCTGCCGCCTTCGGGCCTGAAGACCGGGGTCAATTCGCCTTCGTGATGGACCGGCGAGAGCAGGGCGATCTCGTCATCGAAGCCGGTCTTGGGCAGGCAGGAATTGCTCTGCCAGTTTCGCGGAAGTCCCAGCGAGGGCGATTTCTCGCCACGCTTGACCAAGAGCAGCGTGCCGAAGTCCAGGAGCGGATTGGCCAGCAGGGCCTCGTCGCGGAGTGAGGCGAGCGCCTCGGTGACCTTCTCCAATTGCTGCGCCGCTTCTTCACTGCCCGAGGCTGCCTCGTCCTCGGCCGTTTTGAGCTGTTCCTCCAACGCGGCGAGCCGATTCAGGTATTCCGGGCCCTTGGGGTACGCGACGCCGAAGGTGTCGATCAGATCGTTGATCGCCAGGCGCATGGCGATCGGCTTGGCATCGGTCGGGTTGTAGCCGAGCGGGTTGAAGATGGGTGGAGGGCTGTCGAGATTTCTCGCCTTGGGACGCACCAGCTTCCAGTCTTTGGGGAACGGCTCCGACGAGTCGAACCGCAGGCTCACCAGGTGAGGAAAGGGGCCGTTGCACTCCAGTTTGATCGTGCGCTTGCCCGGGGCGATCCAAACGCTCGCCGACTCCTCCCACGCCGCCCCGCTCGTGTTCCAGCTTCCGGTCGCCGTGCGGCAACACGAGCCGAGACTCGCTTCGTCGAGGGAGAGAGCGACCGGTCGGGCGTCTTGGGCCGCGTAGTAGATGTGGAGCGTGTACGTGGCGGGGACGGGGAAGTCGATGTCGTATTCAACCACGTTGGGCGTTACCCCGCCGTTGGCCACCATGGGCCCGGCGTCGGCCCAGCTCGTGGTGAAGGTCTTGGCGTTGCCCCGATTGAAGGCCCAGGCGGGGATCAAGAACGACCCGGCCGGCTCGGCGACCGGCGCAACCTCGGCCGGCGGCTCGCCCCGGACGGGTTGCGAAAGCCAAGGCTCCGTCGGTCCGACCACGCACAACAGAAGGGCCAGCACGATCCACAGCTCGCGATTCCCGGGTGGCGTCACGTCTGAATAGCTCCTCATCGATTTTTCTCCTGCTACGACAAAGTCGGTGGCCGGACGTCCGTAACGGGTACTCCCGAGGGAGGGCTTTCAGTATAACGCAATCGGTG
>JBDRTC010000873.1:0-2324 GCA_043824335.1 Planctomycetota bacterium
CCAGGCCAGCATCGAGGCCAGAAACTCGTTCTCCACGGTGAGCGGCAAGTGCTGCACGTTGATCCGGCTGATCGACTCGTCGTAGTAGGGCTCGAGCTCGTTGCGAAGTTCCGCGTTGCGGAGCAACTCCTCCACTTCCCCACGTCGGGGACGGCGAGAATCGACCATGGAAACCGTACCTTTGCTCGCTTGGCTGAACATCCCCGCAGTCGCGCCTACCGCCGGCACGAAAATCACCCTCAGCTTTCGACTGTACCAACAATCCCAAATCGTTCAAGCGCTTTTCAGCCAATTCCAGGGCCGGCGCGCTCCATTTCGATTTCGACACGCCAAAAACGATACGATCCCGAGGGTCCCGCCGGCAAAGGCCGCGTAATCGGAAAAGACGTGCCTGCTGCCTACTGCCTACTAATTACTGCCCTCCGCCTCCCGTTCCAGGGCGGCGATCTTCTCGACGCGTCGGGCGTGGCGGCCGCCTTCGAAGGGCGTGTTCAGCCAGATTTCCACCATGCGGTCGATGAGCCGCTCGCCCAGCATGTCGGCCGACAGGCAGAGGACGTTCAGATCGTTGTGCCGGCGGCTCATTTCGGCGGTCAGGTCGTCGTGACAGGGAGCCGCGCGGATGCCGCGGATCTTGTTGGCCGCGATGCACATCCCCAGTCCCGTGCCGCAAACCAGGATGCCCCGATCCACTTCGTGGTCGGCGACCTTTCGGGCCACGCGTTCCGCGATGTCCGGGTAGTCGACCGGCTCGGAGGTTTCCACCCCCATGTCGACCACCTCGTGCCCCAGCCGCCCGATGAGATCGAGCAGCTTGGCCCGAACCGCGTGTCCCCGATGATCGCTGCCGATCGCAATACGCATGCCACACCTCCTCAATGGTCCGCTCCGAGATCCAATTCGTCCAGACGGGCCTCAAGCTCCGACTGGACTTGGGCCGCGCAGCGGCGGTATCGCTCCAGGGGACCCCCGATTGGATCGGAGACATCCGTGCCGTCCGCGCAGAGGACCCGGGTCCGCTCGGCGGCGCTGGGCCACTGGGCCACGATCGCGTGGCGGTGGGATTGGGTCATCGTGTAGATCACGTCGGCGTAGCGGACCAGCGACTCGGAAAGCGGTTGCGTCAGGTGACCGGCCAGGTCGAGCCCCATTTCATGAACCGCCTGGACTGCCTGTTCGCTGGCTTGGCCCCCGGTCATGGCGGCCACGCCGGCCGAGGCCACGATGACCCCGTGGTCTTCCGCCTCCTCCGGCCCACACCCCAACCGCTGGGCCACCATGCCTCGAAAGATCGATTCAGCCATGGGGCTGCGGCACGTGTTCCCCGTGCAGACGAACAGCACCATCAGGTTGGCGAGCCGGGCGAGCGTCTTTTCCGGCACCACCCCGTTGCGGAGAATCTCGTACGTGCCCGCCTCCACGCGGACGACCGACGACGGCTCCCCAAAGCGGCTGGGCCCGTCGTCCAGCACCAGCTCGACGTCGTCGCCCAGCGAGTCGACGACCTCCCGGGCCGTTTTCGCGGCGGGCTGACCGTTGCGATTCGCACTGGAAAGAGCAAGCGGCCCGGAAACCATCCGCAGCACGTCGAGGATGATCTGATGGCCCGGCACGCGCAGGCCCACCGTGCCGCCCGGCGAAACGGCCCGCTGCACACTGGGCGGAAGCCGGCGGACCAGGCTCTCCGGGTGGGAATCGTCGACGACCAACGTGACCGGCCCTGGCCAGCACCGGCGGGCCAGGCGCTGGGCCAGGGGGCTCAAGTCGGGGGCGTAGTCCCGGGCCTCTTCGGCGCTTCGGATCGCCAGGGTGAGCGGGTGGCCCGCCTCGCGCCCCTTAACCTCCATCAGCCGCTCGACGGCCTCGCCGTCCAAGGCCCGGGCCGCCACGCCGTAGACCGTCTCCGTGGGGAAAACGACCAACTTCCCTTCGGCCACCGCCTGAACCGCCTGGTGCACCACGTCGCGGTGGTCCTCGCAGGCTCGCACATCAATCACCACGGGAGGCATGTCGGCAGGCCCAGGCTCGGTTGACGGTTCTTCGCGATCGACGTAATACCTTACTATACCGGCTCTTGCGCCCAACAGTCAAGGGCGCGCGAAATGGAGCCCGGAAGGGAGCCCGGTTTCGTCCCCCAAACGGTTCTGGTGTGGTCTTCGGAAAGTGTGTAGGCTCATTGGTTAGCCCGTTGAAAAGTTGAAAAAGGGTGCCACTGCTGGCTTGCCCAGCAGTGCTGTGCAAATTCTCCCGAAAAGCACTGCTGGACAAGCCAGCAGTGGCACCCAAATCCCCGAGGAACTACTGTTTCAACGGGCTGTTCGGAC
>JBDRTC010000874.1:0-5270 GCA_043824335.1 Planctomycetota bacterium
TGGCCAAACAAGTTTGGCCATGCCACCCAACGCCGTCTCTGACTTTCCGCAAGAGAAGCTTCTTACGGGATCAGGAACGCGCCTCCGGTCCAGGCGGCGGCTTCGAGGAGCCCGGCGCGAATGCTGACCGGCAGCGGATCGAGCATGTACGGCGCGCAACTGCCCGGCCGGTAGTAGCCGAGCGAGTAGACGCACTCGTTGGGCGGGTTCAATCCTATCTTGTAGGGCAAGACGGGAACCGTGAGGAAGAAATGGGCTCCGGAAATGACCGGCTGCAAGTAGGGGCCCCACGAATGACCGTACCGCTCCAGGTGTACGTCTTCAAAGTAGGCCGGCTTGTGGCACAATCCCGACGCCTTCCACGTAAACGTGACCGGGGCCCAGCCGTTGGTCCAACGAGTTGGGAGAGCCCCGTCCACCAAAGGACACTCGCGGGGAAACTCCCCCTTGGCCGAAATGTCGTGACTCAGTTCGCCGATCGACTTCAGATGGATCGACGAGCACGGCTCTTCGGGCTCGCGAGGCGCCGCGGCCAACGATTCCTCCAGCAGCGATTCCGGGATCTGGCCCGCCGGCCCAAGACTCTGAGGATCGAACTCCTTCTCTTCGCCGTCGTCGTCCATTTGGGGAAGCGAATCGAGGAGCCTCGGCTGTGGATTCGCCGGGTCGAGGAGATCGTCGCTTAAGCTCGCTTCGATTTTGAAAGGCCCGGAGGTCTTCTTGGCGTCTTCAAAGGGATCGTCGAACGGATCGATAGCGCCGCCTTCCGTCGGTTTGCCGACCACCGGGACGGTGTATTGGGCAAACCGTTCCTCGCGCTTGCCTGCCGCCCGACGCGGGCTGCTGCGATCGATGCTCGCCTGGGACGGTCGTGCGGGCAGCCACTTGAGCTTGTGGCCTCCCTGGCCGGTTGAGTAGCTGACGGTCCTCACGCCCGAGTCCTGCGCCGCGACGTCGGTTTGGTAAACGGTCGCCGTGACCACGGGCTCCGCCGCCCGGAGGGAAGTTGACCACGCCGCCACAAGAGAGATGACCACGAGCCTTGCGATCACGGGGATGATCGTAACGCGGGGTAAGAGGGGCGGCACCCGGCGGCGGGATGCGGTCGGCCGGACGGCGCCTGCGTCGCCCGTCTGGCTAGTCTTCGTTGAAGGAGTGCTCCGCGCTGTAATTGGGGGCTTCTTGAGTGATCGCAATGTCATGAGGGTGACTCTCCCGCACACTGGCTGGTGAGACCTGGATGAAGCGCGTGTCCGTACGCAGCTCATCGATGGTCCGAGTTCCACAGTAACCCATACCTGCTCGCAACCCCCCAACAAGCTGGTATACGAATGATCCCAAGGAGCCTTTGAAGGGAACGCGTCCCTCCACGCCCTCGGGAACAAGTTTGTCTTTCTTGGCGTCCGTGCCCTGGCGGTATCGCTCGCCGCTGCCCTGGACCATGGCGCCCAGGGACCCCATTCCCCGGTACACTTTGAAGGTGCGGCCCTGAAAGAGGATGCGTTGGCCGGGGCTCTCCTCGAGTCCGGCGAATAATCCGCCAATCATGACCACGTGCGCTCCTGCGGCAATCGCCTTGGTCAAGTCGCCGGAGTATCGGACCCCGCCATCGGCGACGACGGGTGTCCCAGTAGCTTCGGCGGCCTGGGAAGCTTCGTAGATCGCGGTAACCTGGGGAACGCCGACGCCCGATATCACTCGCGTGGTGCAGATCGATCCCGGCCCGATCCCCACCTTCACTGCGTCGGCCCCCGCCGCGATCAGATCACGGCATCCGTCGGCCGTCGCCACGTTTCCGGCGACGACGTCGATATCCCACTGCTCCTTGATCTTCTTGACGGTCTCAATAACGTTGGCCGAATGTCCGTGGGCGCTGTCGACGACCAGGACATCCACTTCCTCCTCGATAAGCCGGCCGATGCGCTCATAGTCGTGGACCCCGACGGCAGCTCCTACCCTTAGCCTCCCTTGCCCATCTTTACAGGCACTCGGGAAGCGCCGCATCATATCGATGTCTTTTATCGTAATAAGCCCCGTCAGCCTCAAATCTTCGTCAACCAGCAAAAGTTTCTCCACTCTATTTTTCATTAAAATCTTCTCAGCTTGCTCAAGCGTTACGGTCCCCGTTGCCGTCACCAGGTTCTCACGGGTCATCACTTCCGCAACGCGCAAGCCCCAATTCTCCAGGAATCGCAGGTCGCGACGCGTGAGGATGCCTTCCAGGCGGCCGTCCTTGCGCGTGATGGGCACCCCGGAGACGTTGACCTGATCCATGAGGTCCCGGGCCTGCTCAACCGTGGCGTCGGGCGGGAGGGTGGCCGGGTTGGGAATGATGCCGTTGGCCGTCCGCTTGACCTTCTTGACCTCGTCGGCCTGTTCCGCAATCGTCATGTTCTTGTGGATGATCCCGATCCCCCCTTCCTGGGCCAGCGCGATCGCCATCGCGCTTTCGGTAACGGTATCCATGGGAGAACTCAGAAGCGGGATGGTCAGCCTGATCCGTCGGGTGAGACTGGTGCTCACGTCGACGTTGGCCGGAACCACGTCGCTTCTCCGGGGCTCCAGCAGCACGTCGTCGAACGTTACGCCACGGTACGCAAACTTGCCTTGCATGCCGTCTACTCCTCTCTCCGCTGAGCGGGTAAACCGGTAATTATCCGGTTTTCCCGCCAAATTGCAATTCACCGGCGACGCGCCAGGTTGGAGCGGCTTGATTTCAACCGTCTGAACCGTCCGGGCAAGAACCTCCCCCTTTGCCAGAACCGCGGGGCACGCCACTTTCTCGCCGCGGGTGAAGCCTTTGGCCGAATGAGCGTTCTCTTTGGCTGAATGCAGGGTTATAATGAAGCGGTGTGAATTGGTGCTCCGTGTGGGCTATCTGGGATACCCAAATCGGGCTGGCTCCTTCAGGGTATGCTCAGCTTCGCTGACCGGAAAGGGCGGGATGCGGAACGCCAAAGCACCAGAAACACCAGTCAGAGGACGCGCGACAATGAGCCATGAGCTGTTGGTCTGGGCGTATTTGAGCCCCGAGACGTTCGTCCCGCTTCTGTCGGTCATCGCGGGAGCCATAGGGTTGGCCCTGGCGTTCGGCAAGAACGTGTGGACTCTGACGTCTGCGGCGATCGGGCGTTTGGCCAAGTTCTTTCTTCGCAAGTGAGGCCTCGAGCAGCCT
Source organism: Planctomycetota bacterium (assembly GCA_043824335.1). Taxonomy (GTDB): domain Bacteria; phylum Planctomycetota; class Planctomycetia; order Pirellulales; family Thermoguttaceae; genus JBDRTC01. The sequence continues at coordinate 3,176 of JBDRTC010000874.1, forward strand.
GCTTACCGAGTTGAGCGCGCGGGTGTCGTGGCGGGCTCAGCGATGCACGACGCACGGCGGAATCACGCCGGACGGCTGCGAGCGATTCCATGCCACCAACCGAATCATCGATCAGACCGACCTCGAACCGTCACCCACGGGCTGACCTTGCTTTTCGCCTGGTGACCTGGGCGATCTGGTTTGGAATACTGACCGGCTACCTGGAGTTGCTCAACCTCGGGTTGAAAAAGCACGTCCTGGGCGGTGCTGTTCTTCTGGGGGGCCACACGCTCTGGATGGCCCCGCTGGCCGACGGCGCGCTGTTCCTGATTCTGGGTGCGACGTTCGTTCCGCTGGCGCTGCTGCTGCCGGCGCGTTTCGTCGAGCGCGCGGCGGTCTTTGCGTTCTGCTTCACGCTCACGGCGAGCCTGGTGTTTTTGCATCGGCAGATCCAAAATTACGCCGCGGCGCTGCTTTCGGCCGGCGTAGCCGTCCAGACGGTGCGCTCGATTTCGGCGCGGGCCGAGCGATTCGATAGCCTCGTGCGGTGTACGCTGCCTTGGATGGCGGCCGCGTGCCTCACGGCGGCCGTCGTGCTGCCGACGTGGTGGGCCTGGGCCGAGCGCCGCGCGATTCGGGCCCTTGCGAGCGTGCCACCAGGTTCGCCGAACGTCCTGCTAATTGTGTGGGACACCGTCCGCGCCAAGAGCCTCAGCACCTACGGCTACGATCGCCAGACGTCGCCCAACCTCACGCGGCTGGGCGAGGAAGGGATTGTGTTCGAGCACGCCGTCGCCCCATCGCCCTGGACTCTGCCCAGTCACGCCTCGCTTTTCACGGGCCGCTGGGCCGACGAGCTGTCGGCGACGTGGGAGTACCCGCTGGACGACACTTCCCCGACGCTTGCCGAATCGCTCGGCGCGAAGGGTTACGCCACGGCGGGCTTCGTGGCCAATCAGGCGTTGTGCAGCCGCGTCCACGGGCTGGACCGGGGCTTCCTGCACTACGAAGACTTCAACGTGTTGGGCACCGAGTTCGTGCTCAGTTGCCAGATCGGCCGCCGCCTGACCACGAGTCCCCGCCTGCGGCGATGGATCGGCTGGAAGGACTTCTGGGGACGGAAGTCGGCGGAGCGGATCGATCGCGACTTCCTGCGATGGATCGACGGGCGGCCGGATCGCCCCTTCTTCGCGTTCCTCAACTACTACGACGCCCACCAGCCTTACTACGCGCCCGCGCCGCTGGACGAGCGGTTCGGCCCGCGCGAGTGGCGCGAAGACATACCGTTCTACGTCCAGCAACGGCACGCCGACGTCGTGGGCCTGAAGGCCCTGACGGCCCGGCAGCACCAGGGGGACCAGGACGCCTATGACGGAAGCATCGCGTACCTGGACGGTCGGCTCGGGGGCCTGCTGGAAGATTTGGAGGAACGAGGCCTGCTGGAAAACACGCTCGTGATCGTCACGTCGGACCACGGCGAGCAGTTCGGCGAGCACGGCCTTTACGATCACGGAAACTCGCTCTACCGTCCGGCGCTTCACGTTCCTCTGGTCATTCGGCTGCCGGGAGACGCCCCCTCGGGGCGGCGGGCATCGCAAGTGGTCTCGCTGCGCGACTTGCCGGCAACCGTGATCGACCTCGTCGGAGGCACCGGGGCACGCGAGTTCCCGGGCAACTCGCTCAGGCGATGCTGGACCGGCACCGAGCCCGACGACTCGCACGGGGGCCCGCTCTGGGCCTGCCTGCGGCCGCCGTACCATTCTCCAAACGCGGGCCACCATATCGACGCGATGATCGTCGACGGCCTGTACTACATCCGTTTCGCCGACGGGCGCGAGAAGCTCTTCGACTTCCTGCACGACCCCTTGGAATCCGCCGATTTGAGCTCGGCCGAGGACATGCACGACGTGCTATCGCACCTCCGCGTCCTGGCCGCCAGGCGCCTGGGCAAGCCGAGCACCGACCTGGCCAGCGCAAGACAAGTTGGCGACCCAATGACGCCGGAGGTGCCACTGCCTGTTTCACCCTGGAGTGCGGCCAAGCCGGCAGCGGTCGGTGTTTGCGTCGTCCTGGCCTTTCTGGTAATCCAATGCGTGCATTTGTACTGGGTCGTGGC
>JBDRTC010000875.1:0-5482 GCA_043824335.1 Planctomycetota bacterium
CAAAAGGAGGTTCGCCGTCTTGATGTAGAGGTGGATCTCCTTTTGCGCGTGGGCATTCACCAAGCCTTCGGCCGCTTGAAGAATGTAGTTGACCGCCGTCGCGACCGGCAGGGGGCCTTGGGCTCTCACCAGGGCGAGCAGATCGCTCCCCGCGACGTATTCCATCACCAGGAAGTAGCGGCCCTCGTCCTCGTCGGCATCGTGCGCCGTGACGATGTTGGGATGGATCAGCCGGGCGGCGGCTTTGATTTCGCGGCCGAAGCGGCTGACGGCCTCGGGCGATTCGCGGGCCGCAAAAGGGAGAAGCTTCAAGGCCACCACGCGATCCATCCGCCGGTGCCGCGCCTTGTAGACGCGACCCATCCCGCCTTGGCCGATCTTCTCCAGGATGATGTAGTTGCCGATGATCAGACGCTTCGTCCTGCCCTTGAACATCAACTGCGCCTGAAAGTCGGTCAGCTTCTCCCGCTCCAGCATTTCCTGGACGAGCCTGCGGGCGCTGCGAGGCTGATTGTCCACGGGCAGTTCGTCGAGAAAGTCATACACCTCATCCGCGGCCATGAAACCGATATCGGAGAGGTAGTCGATAAACTGCTCGAGCGTAAGAGCCATTAGCGGACCCGCAGGAGTGACCAATTTCGATTCTACTTGCCCCGATCCGGGCAAGTCAAGAGGTGCCAATGGCCCGAAGAATCAGCGGTGGAAACGCATCGCTGGAGTTTGTCCCCGCCGCCTATTCCGGCACGACGGTGATCAGTTCCTGGCTCACCGCCTCGAGCTGGGCGGCGGAGACGGTCTGACGCTCTTCCGCGTAGCCGATCAAGAGGGCCAGGTCTAAAAGACGGTTGATCCGCCGGGCCACGCCGTGGGTGAGACGCTGGAGCGTCGGCACGGCCTCGGGCTCGAAGATCGTCCGGGTTGCACCGGCCAGCTTGAGCCGGTGAGAAACGTAGTCGCCCGTCTCCCGCTCCGTGAACGGACGCAAGAGGCATTTCACGGCGAGCCGCTCTTCGAACTGGGGCATCCGGTCGAGCGTGGGGAGAATGCCGGGCTGGCCGGCCAATAGCAGCGTCATCCCCGGCCGGCCCGCCGACTCAAAATTCAGCAAGAGCCGCATCGCCTCGAAAGTGCTGCCGTCGCTGAGCAGGTGGGCTTCGTCGATCGCCACGACGGCGTGCCGGCCGGCGCGGGTGTTGTCGGCCAGGAAATGCTCGATCCGGCGGACGCTCGTCTCGACGCCCGGCGCAGGCGGGCCGTCGGGCGGACCGGTCAGCTCATCGGCCAGGTACGCCAGCAGTTGGTCGGTCGGCATCTGCGGGAACACCAAGTGTACCGTCGGCGAGAATTCTTCTCCTAACGAATCTCGCAGCATGTTCAACACAAGCGTCTTGCCCGATCCCGAAGGCCCGGCCAGAATGGCCGCGCCACGGCGGTTCTCGACGGCGTATCGCAGCTTCAACAGCGCCGCTTGGTGTGACTCGCCCGGATAGTAGAACCGCGCGTCGCAGCAGTTCTCGAAGGGCTTTGCGCTTAACTGCCAATGGGACTCGTACATGCCAGTTCGCCGGTCGGTGGGGTTGGGGGACCTCGGACTTTCGGCTCTCGCGGTCGCCGGTCACGCGGATCGACGAGCCTCGGCAAAGTTCTCGACGATTCCGGCCTCGACGAACCCGGCCTCCGTCGCGCGCCGCCTCGTCCGGCTCAACTCATCGTTGGACGTCGAGCGAACGTTGTGGACGAGCACCACCGCGTCGATCCAGCCGACCATGGTTTGGGTAGGTCCGTCGCCGATGCCCTCGTCGAACTCGCCCAAGTCGACGAGCACCAGGTCATAGTTCTTGCGGAGCACGTCCAGGCCGGCCACCCGATCAGGGCCGCCCTCGCTCGGCAGCTCGCCGCACAAAGGCAACACGGCAAGCCGATCCTGCACCGACTCGATGGTTACCTCCCCGACCGGCAGCCGGGCCGCGAGGACTTCTTCCCAGCCGGCTTCGGGCAAAAGGCCCAATCGCCGGGCGAGTAGCGGATTGTCGAAATCGGCGTCGAGAATGGCGATCCTGAGCCCCCGGTCGGCGAGTCGCCGGGCAGCGCAGAGCAACAACGTCGTACACCCGTCGCCTCGACGGCAACCACTCATCGCCAGGACCTGCTGCCCCTGCTCGAGCCCGGCCACCAGCGCGTCGGCCAACCGTTCCACTTGGTCCCCGGCCACCATGCTCAACCGCGTACAGCCGCTCGGCCAGGCGAAACTGTCGACCTGATAGGCGGGCTGGAACTTGGGTTGAGCTGGGTCGGTGTACGCTCTAATAAACGCCTGATCGATCGCGGTCATAAACACTGCTTTCGGTTGGTTTCTCGATCCCCCCTTGGAATCGGGCGACTCCGGGCTGCGGGTAGCGGGCGTCGACGCCGACGCCATATCCCGACGTCGAGGTCGCTCCCAGCGGTGGCTCACTCGTCCGCGGCGGATAACCATAACGCGAATCGCCGGTTGGCGCATACTCCGTCGCCCGTGAGCCGGCTGCCGGGCTGTCCCCTGCCGGATAGCGGCCTTCCGAGTAGCCGGTTGACGGACGATAGACGGCCGGCGGATAGCTTGTCTGCGGATAGCTTGTCGGCGGATAGCTTGTCTGCGGATAGCTTGTCTGCGGATAGCCGGTGTCCGGGACCGTGCTTCGAACCCCCGTCGGATAATCGGCGTGACCGGTGTACGGAACTGCGGCACGGGTGTCGGCGGTGCGATAACCGTCCTGCCGATCCTGCGCGTAGTCGGTTCGGTAATCCGGAGTGCCAGAGGGGGAGTAATCGTCGATCGTCGTCGGACGGTTCGTTCCCGCCTCTACCTGCTGGTAGGAGTCCACCGGCGCCCGGTACGATTCGTAACCGGCCGGCGCCGGAGATCGAGCCTGAAGTTGCCCGGCCGTACGGTACTCGGGGACTCGCCAGGAAGGCGTCTCGGTCGGCTCGTTCCACGAGTTTGTGGGCTGCCGATAAGGTTCCGCGGATTTCTCCGGCAAGGAGTTCCAGCCCGTCTGGTCTAGTGGCGGGTTGCTGGACTCAAAGTTCGTCGGGGCGTTCCACGTGGGACCGCTCTCGGGCTCGCCGGGAACCTGCCATTGGGGCCGGCTGCTCGAGGGGGCGGGCTCCGACGGTCCGGTCCAGGCCTGCGTGGACGTTGGCTCGCCCGAGGCTGGCACGTCCAACCGGCTGTCGCGAGACCGGGCTTCACGTGCCCCTTCCCAAGAAGGGGGCTGCGATCTCTCCGCCCAGCCGGGCGATTGCGAATCTTCGTTCCAAGCCGAAGTGGCCGGCACGTTCGCCTCGGAGGACTCGTAACCACCGGGCGGGAACTGCCAACTCGGCGCTGCTTCGGCCCCGCTCTGCCACGACGGTGCCGGAGGCGCCGACGGAGCCGGGGGCTCCCGCTCCCATGCCGATGTTTTGGCCCCTGATTCGGCCTCCGATGTGTCGGAGTTGCCTAGCAGGAATGGAAGTCCCAAGGCCGCTGCCAGTAGCAGCGTGCCCCCGCCCGCCAGAACCCCCAATGAGAACTGGGAATTCAGCAACCGTCCCCCCCGAGCGGGTGACGAACTTCTCTCGATCGGCTCCGAGTGGGGCGACTCGAGGTCGGGCACGCGGGCCAGAACCTGCGGCGAGTGGGTGGAAAAATGGGGCCTTGGGGGCCCATGGGGTGTGCCAGCCGCCGCCTCTCGCATCGGCGCGGTGCCCAAGTTCTCGTGTGCCGCGTTGGCGTTCGCTTGGATCTCACTCATGGTTCGGAGTCCCTCTCTTATGACCCATCGGCTGAGCCCGCACCGCGCACGGGCCGCCCCGATAATGCATCGTTGCTGGGTTCTATCGGTTCGGATTCTGCCGATCTTGAGCATTACTGAAAGTTTGCCGGTTAGGGAACATGGGGGGTTACGAGAGAAGGTTGTGGGCCCGGACCGATGTCTGAGAGTTGCGATCGAGTTTGTCGGTGTCATGGGCGGCTCGCTCGCTCTCGTTCATCCCCTGAGCCCCTTTTGGAGATACCGTTGACACCGCGCATAGCGCCAATTCAAATGGAGACGACTTCGGTTTCGTTCCCAGGGGCGTACAGGGGACCGGCTTTGAGACAACACGAACCGGTAGGCCGCGGAATCTCTCGCAGAGACTTGATCCGTATCTTGGGCGCCTCGGGATTTGCCGCCGGAATGGGGGGGGCGGTCTCATTTGGCGGCGCGTCGGAGGATTTTGCCGCCAGTCCCGCCGTGCCAGCGGGAAACAGGGGCGGCGGCACCACCCATCCACCTGCAGTGGTGGTCGACGGCAAGGCGATCCAGCCGCAACGCGAGCTGCCCGTGTTGCACCAGACCGACGTGCTGGTCGTCGGCGGAGGTCCCGCCGGAGTCGTAGCGGCGCTGGCGGCCCGGCGGACCGGCGTCAAGGTCACGCTGGTCGAGCGGTACGGGCATTTTGGCGGGCTCTGGACGGGCGGACTCGTGCTCCTGGTGATCGGGCACATCGTCACGGGAAAGAAGCAGGTCTGCCAGGGGATCGGCGAAGAGATGATGCGGCGCCTGGAAAAGCTCGACCGGGGGATCGTCAACCGCCGGCCGGGCGTCAACCCCACCGTCGACGCCGAGGCCCTCAAGTACATAATGGTCGAGATGATCGTGGAGGACGAAGTCGACGTCTTCCTCCACTGCTGGGGCGTCGACGCCATCATGGACGGAAACACCATCCGAGGGGCCGTGTTCGAGAGCAAGTCCGGTCGCCAGGCGATCCTCGCCCGCCAGGTGGTCGACGCCACGGGCGACGGCGACCTGTTCGCGGCCGCCGGGGCGGAGCACGAGCGCCGGCCGTACCACGTCGGGCTGGTCTCGCGAATCGGCAATCTCGATCGGGTCGATCCCGCAAAGGCAGATCCCGCCAAGAAGGTCCGCCACCTTGGGAACGTAACGCCCATCAACGGCGTCAACTGGGTGAACATGCAGGGGCCCGACGCCGACGGCCTCGACGTCGCCGAACTGTCGCGGCTGGAGATGAACCACCGCCGGCAAATCTGGAAGAACCTTCGCGAGCTCCGAAGCACGCCCGGCTACGACGACGTCTACCTGATGGAAACCGCGCCGCAACTCGGGGTCCGCATCACCCGGGTGCTCTCTGGTGTGGAAACCCTTACGATGAAGGGCGTCACCGAAGGGAAGAAGTTCTCCGATTGCGTGGCGGTCGGCGGCGCCTGGTCCGGCGATCACGAGGAGTGGCAGATCCCCTACGGGGCACTGCTCCCCAAGAAGATCGACAACGTCCTGGCCGCGGGCAGATGTATTTCCGGGGAGCCGAGGATGTCGGACCTCATTCGAGTGATCCCCAACTGTTTCATCACGGGCCACGCCGCCGGCTGCGCGGCCGCGCTGGCCGTCAAGGAAGGCTCTCGTGCCAGGGACGTCGACGTACCCCAACTTCAAAAGCTGCTCCGTGAGCAGGAAGCGTACCT
>JBDRTC010000876.1:0-4822 GCA_043824335.1 Planctomycetota bacterium
ACATCGGCTCCTGCCAGGCGAGCTGGCAGGGGGCCAACGCAAAGTCAGACAGTCGAACTAACAAGTTCAAGTGTCGCCACCTACTTGGGCCGATGCATAGCCGGTCGACGGATGCACGTTCATTCGGCGGCTTCCAACTCCGCGGCTTTGGCGAGATCGGCTTGGGCGTTGGGCTCGTCGTCGAGATCCTCGTAAACGTAAGCTCGCGACCGGTAGAACTCGGGGTCTTGCGGGTCAAGCAGGATCGCCTTGCTGAAGTCGGCCAGGGCTTTTTCGGTTTCGTCCTTAAGCGCGAAGGTCACGCCCCGGCCGTTGTACGCCTGGGCGAACTCCGGGTCCAGCCGAACGGCCTCGGAGAAGGCCACCAGCGCCTTGTCGAGGTTTTCCTCGTCGAGATACTTGACGCCCAACTCAAAAGCCTCGGTCGCTTTCACGGCTGGCTTCCAGTATTCTGGTGTTTGGCAAGTAGAAGCCCTTGACGGCACCAGCCAGACTACCAAAAACCGCGCCGGATTCAAGGTTCCGGCATCAGTCTGGCAAACATCCGAGCCCTCCATGACAGGAGACCGGCGATGCCCCGCTACAGCACATGCCTGCTCACCATTCTCGTGATTCTCTTTCACCCTGCCGGCTGGGGGAATGCGGAAACGTACATTCTGGTGAACCTCGGGCCGTATCCTTCGGCAGAAGGGGCCGGCCGCGCCGAGACTGAGGTGAACTGGCTCGACGCCGACACCGGCGACGACACCGTGGCGACCGAGTGCTTCGCCGCACTGGAACTCCAGCGCGTGCTCCGCAAGGCCACGGGCCGGACCGACGATTTCGCCATCGTCGACGACGAAAAGGAACTCGGCCGGGGGCCGTTGATCCTGGTGGGCGGTCCGGCGTCGAACTCGGCCAGCCGGCGCTGGGCCTCGCCACTCGGCGTGGAAGCGGAAGAGATCGCCCGGCTCGGAGCGGAGGGCTACCGCATCAAGAACGGTACCGTCGACGGTCGCCGCGTGACGCTCGTCGCCGGCGGCGGACGCGTGGGCACGCTCTACGGGGCGTATGATCTCTTGTACCGGCTCGGGTGTCGTTGGTTTGCCCCGGGCGAGTCGAACGAGGAGGTGCCGCAGCTTGACCTGGACGAGATGCCCGAACTCGACGTCGCCGAGCGCCCCTCGTTCCTCACCCGCGGCTTCCACGCCTGGGAAAACCGGGCCGACGACGACTTCCTTCTCTGGATGGCCCGAAACCGGCTCAACTACTGGTGCGTCGAGCAGGAGAACCATCCGTTGATGCGGAAGCTGGGCATTCACATGTCGTGCGGGAGCCACGACGCGCAGTGGCTCTTCCTCAATCCCCACGCTCCCTATCCCTACAACCATCCGAAGTTTCAGGCCGACGACGACAAGCCCGAGGACCCGTATCCGACCGGCGAGGATTTCCAGGGCGACGCCGATTCCGACGGCACGCTCTCCAATTTCGAGGCCCATCCCGAGTGGTTCGCACTTCAGAAAGGCCGCCGCGTGCCCGGGATGCGCAACGACAATCCCGGCTTCGGCACGAACTACTGCACGTCGAACGAGCACGCGACCACGGAATTCATGAAGAACTTCGTTCAATCCCTGGTCGACGGGCCCTACCAGAGCGCCGACGTGGTCCGCTTCTGGACCCTCGACGTGGGCAAGTGGTGCGAGTGCGCCGAGTGCCAAGCGGCAGGCACGCGCACCGATCGCAACCTCCTCCTCGTCGATCGGCTGGCCCGGGAAATCCGGAAGGCCCGCTCGGAGGGGAGAATTAACCGTCCGGTGATCGTCCGCTTTCTCGCCTACGCCGACGTGCTGGAGCCGCCCTCGCGCCCGCTGCCGGCCGACTTCGATTACGCGACCTCCTCGGCCACGTTTTTTCCCATCGTCCGCTGCTACGTCCACAATTTCGCCGACACCGACTGCCCTCGCAACGCCCACTATCACCGCCAGCTCGAAGGTTGGGCGACCGATCCCGAGCGGCACTACCGGGGCGAGCTTTGCATCGGCGAGTACTACAACGTGTCGGGCTACCGGTGCCTGCCCATCTGCTTCATGCACACGATGGCCGACGACATCCCCTATTACCACCAGGTCGGCGCCCGGCACTTCCACTACATGCACGTGACCACGGGCAACTGGGGAAACAAGACGCTCACCAACTACCAGATGGCCCGGCAGATCTGGGACGTGAAAACCGACTGCGAGGCCCTCTGGGACGACTATTTTCCCCGCCGCTACGGCGCGGCCGCCGACACGATGCGGCAGTTTTACCTTTCGCTCGAAAAGATGTTCTCGAACGTGAGCGAGCTGAAGTATGGACTGGCCCGGCGACTCGGCCGTGGATCGAAAGACTTGTTTCCCACGTCGCAACTTCGTTACGAGCGGCCACCCGGTTTGGAGTGCGACGGGCCCACGTTGGTCGAGATCGTCGAACACGGTAAGACGTGCCGGGCACTTCTGGATCAGGCGCTGGCGGCCGAACTGCCCGAGCGGATCAAGGCCCGCGTTGCCGAAGACGAGCGGATGTTCACCTACGGTGAGCGCACGGTGGCGTACTACCACGAGTGTGCTCAGGCTTTTCTGCTGGGCCGGGCCGGCAACGTCGACGAGGCGCGTCCGCACTACGCCGAGGCCAAGCGAATTGCCGAACTCTTGCGCGCGGACACCACGTCGGTCGCCCTGTGCTACTCGCCCGGCGCCCCCAACGCCTTTGAGGCCACCTACGCCACGCGGGCGCTGGAGCATCTGGCCAAGCTGCTCGGCGCTGAATGAGCGTGTGGCGTCACGTCGACGCTCGTCGTGAGCCGCGGGGTTCATCCCCGCGCGCCAAACGCCCCCAGGATAAACCTGGGGGCTCGCCCGGGGGTCTGGTCCTCGGTGGCGTGTTCTGGTGGGCACAGCGCAAGCTACCCGGACGGGTCCACGCGGCGGACCGCGTCGAGCTTGACCAGGGCGTCGAGCTTCTCGACGCGGATCGTGCCAATCACCAAGTTGACCGACTTGGCCCGGGCCAGCTCCTTGAAGCCCAGCTCCTTGAGTTTGGCCAGCACCTCGTCGGAAAGGCTGGTCAATTGCACGCGGACTTCGACGCGGCCCTTGCGAACCTTGATCTTGCCCACGGTAAGGTTGCCGTCGGCGCCTTCCTTGGCCACTTTCTCGGCCAGAGAGCGCAACTCGGGGGCCAGTTTCGATTCGGGTGATCGTTTTTCCTCGGCGGCGGCGGCGCTCTCGTCCTTCGCAGTTGGCCTGCTTGGCGTGAGCGATTGGCCAAGGGACGGGGCTGACGCTCTTGGACCGGACGCTCCGCCGGCCCGGCCCCCGAATCCCGCTCCTCCCATGCCGCCGTAAAACGACATGCGGACCGCTTGCCGACGCGAGCCGAACACGCCCTCGTAGCTCACGCCCTCGGGCATCTCCACGGGCACGGCCACCGTGCGGGACTGGCCGCCCTCGGTGATCCGCACGTGCTCCACGGCGACGAAGCTGGTGTACTGGGTGAGCAACTGGTAGCGGAGCCCCAGGCCGAGGAGTTCCTCTTTGACGGCCGGGTCCGGCTTGTCGCGCTGCATACCGGCCAGGTCCTGGTCCATCAGGTGCTCGACTTTCGCCCGGGCCCAGAGGGAGGCGAGCACGTCGTCCTTCGGCTCGTCCGCCGGGAGTTCGACCTCGATTTTTCGCTCAAAAGGGCCTTCGCCCGTGGTGCCGCGCAGCGTGATCGTTCCGGCCCCGCCTTCCTTGTACCGGCCCTTGACGACCACTGGCGTCGAGCTAAACAGGTCGGGAATTGCCTTGGGGTAGACCTCCTCGACCTTCAAGTCGCCGAAGTCGAGCTCGACGTCGGTCAACACCGGCATGCGCACCCGTTCGTAGAACCGCTCGGCCGCGCCGGTCGCTTGCTGCTGGTTGAGGATGTAGTGGACCTCGCCGCGCCCGGCCCGGGCGATCCCGTCGAGCAGGAAGCGGTTGACGGAAGTTCCGATCCCGAAGGAGAAGACCCGGGCGGTGCCGGCGTTTTGGCGGACGGCGTCGATGATGGCCATGTCGTTGCCCACGTAGCCGTCGGTCATGAAGCAAACGACGCGCACGCGCTCGGGATCGTCCTGCCCGGCCAGGCAGGCGTGGATCGCCGCCATCATCTCCGTGCCGCCGCTCCCCTGGAGATTGGCCAGGTATTCCAGCGCCCGCCGGCGGTTCTCGTCGGTGTTCGCAGCGGGCTTCTCGAAGCAGAATCCCAGTCCGCCGGCGAAGGTCATCAGGTTAAAGGTGTCGTTTTCATGGAGGCCCTCGATCGAGAGCCGCATCGCCTCTTTGGCCGTCTCGATGGGGAAGCCTCGCATCGAGCCGCTCTTGTCGATCACGAACACCAACTCCTTGGGCACGATCAGCTCCCGGCGCACGCGTTTGGGCGGCTGGAGAACCAGGGTGAAGAATTTGCCCCGGTCGTCGGTGTGGGTGAGCACCGTGTCTTCGATCTTCTCGCCGGCTGTCTGATATTCCAGCACAAAATCCTTGTTGGGGATCACGGCCAGGTCCTTGAGCTTCATCACCGCCCGGCTTTTCCCGTCGCCGGCGTACTCGACGGTCACCTCGTGCTGCTTGCTCTGGAGGTGGCGGATGGGGAGCCCCGCGTCGAGGTTCACGGTGATCGAGACGTCGTGCCCGGCACGCGTACCCTCCGGCGTGACGGGCGGGGTGATGCGATCGGCGTCGGGCACTTGCGGGGTCGGCTGGCCCGGGGTCAACGGTGCCGGGGCACTCCCTCCGCCCGGGATGTAGCGAGGGCCGACGACCATGGGGAAATCAAAATG
>JBDRTC010000877.1:0-2163 GCA_043824335.1 Planctomycetota bacterium
GGCATGAAGGCCGTGCTGAAGGTTACGGCGCTTCGGCGTTACTTTGTCGTCGAGGTCGTCTCCGTCAGCCCGGAGGAAATCGAGGAGCTGGCCTTCGTCGACTTCCCGCTCACGCTCACGGGCGAGGCCGACGAGCCGTTCGCCGCCTGCGCACTGGCGCTCAACCTGAAGACGAACGTCCGTACACTCCCGCAGGCGACCTCGCAGCTCTGGGCGGCTTGCTACCCGCGGTTCGGATTTGCCGGGGCGAAGGTGGCCCTGATCGGCTGTCCCTACGGAGAGCTTCGGGAGGTGATGCAGGAAGTGGTGAGCGCCGCCGAGGACCTGCCGCACTCGTCGATCGGCGGCCCCTGGGCGCTGGACGGGCCGAACAATTATGGCTCCTACCTGTTCGACTTCGGCGATCTCACCGAAGAGTCGGTGGATCGCTGGATCGAGCTGGCCGGGGACCTCGGCGTCACGCAGATCGACTTCCACGGCGGGCGCTCGTTCCGCTTCGGCGACTTCCGCCCGGCTCCAGACCTTTATCCGAACGGTGTTGCGAGTATGAAGGCCGTGATCGACAAGCTGCACGCCGCGGGCATTCAGGCGGGCCTGCACAGCTACGCGATGTTCATGAACAAGAGTTGCCCGTACGTGACGCCGGTTCCCGATCCCCGGCTGGGCAAAGACGCCACGTTCACCCTGGCGGCCGATCTTCCGCCGGACGCCGTCGACGTTCCGGTCGTCGAGCCGACGGAGAGCATGTCGACCATCACCGGGTTTTTTGTCCGCAACAGCGTTACGCTTCAGATCGACGACGAGCTGATTACCTATGCGGGTGTCTCGAAAGAGGCGCCGTACGCTTTCACCAAGTGTACGCGCGGCGCCTGCGGCACCACGGTCGCTGCCCATGCGGAAGGGGCGAAGGTACACCACCTTCGGGAGTGTTTTGGCCTTTTCGTGCCCGACGGCGATTCGACGCTGTTTACGGAAGTGGCGGCAAAGATGGCGGATCTCTACAACGGAGCCGGTTTCGACATGATTTACCTCGACGCCCTGGACGGCGGCGATGCGGTGGCCGGGCGAGCCAATGCGTGGCACTACCAGTCAAAATTCACCTTCGAGCTCTTCAAGCGGCTCGAGCGTCCGGCGATCATGGAGATGAGCACGTTCCACCACCACCTCTGGTACGTCCGCTCACGCATGGGCGCATGGGACCATCCCAATCGGAGCCACAAGAAGTTCATCGACATTCACTGCCAGGCGAACGCGGGCCTACGCCGGCAGTTTCTCCCCGGCAACCTCGGCTGGTGGGCCTTCAAGACCTGGCAGGGCACCACGGGCGAGCCGACGCACGTCGACGACATCGAGTACCTTTCGGCAAAAGCCCTGGGGAACAACTACGGCCTGTCGCTGATGGGCATCAACCCCTCGACGGTCGGCAGCATCCCGGCGCTACCGCGCCTGGCCGCCGTCGTGCGGCGGTACGAGGGCCTGCGCCGCGCCAACTACTTCAACGACGCAGTGAAAGAGAGGCTACGCACTCCCGGCGACGAGTTCACGCTGACCCAGGCGCCCGATGGCCAATGGCAGTTCCGCCCCGTCAGGTACGACAAGCACAAGGTCGAGGGGCTCGACGGCTGGAGCAACCGTTGGACCGCCGGCAATCGTTTCGCGCGGCAGCCGCTTCGGCTGCGGATCGAGGCGCTGGCGTCGGCCGGCGCGTACGACGCGCCCGAGAGCGTCGTGCTGGCCGCTTTTGCAAAGGCCGACGAGTTTCCAGCCCAAGCCGCCCAGCCGGGCATTACCGCCACGCTGGAGACGACGACCGATCCGGTCAAGGTCGGCGCCGTCAGCGCGCGGTTTACGGCAACCAACGCGACCGATGCGCCCGTGCGCAGCTGGTGCAAACTTGGCAAGAAGTTCTCTCCGCCCGTGGACCTCAACGGACGTTCGGCGCTGGGCGTTTGGGTACACGGCGACGGCCGTGGCGAGTTGCTCAACCTGCAACAGACCAGCCCTTCGCACCTGTCGCACGGGATCGCCGACCATTACATCGTGATCGACTTCACCGGCTGGCGGTATTTCGAGCTGGTCGAGCCCGAGGGGGAGCGCCATGCCGACTTCGCGTGTCCCTATGGGGGCATCTACTCCTTCTATCGCGAGTCGATCCGGCCCGCG
>JBDRTC010000878.1:0-4027 GCA_043824335.1 Planctomycetota bacterium
GAACACGGTTTTGACGGAATGGCCCAGGCGCTGGAGATGTTGTTCAACGAAGCGATGAAGCTGGAACGATCGGCCGTGCTGGAGGCGCTGCCGTACGAGCGAACGCCCCGGAGGCGTGGATATGCGAAAGAGCCGCCAAGCAAGGGGATCGCTCGACGGCTCTCTCAGGGTGTCTGGCAACACCACTTTCTTATCGGACCGGCGGTGGATCTCTCTCGACAAGGGAAGCCCCTATCGCTCCCGGATCGGGCAAAACGAGACACCCCGTCACAGGCGCGCCCGTGAGTCACAAGAGATCACCCCTTGCCGACCTGCCGGCGATCACCGACATCGAATGCCATTGACTATCCTGCCTCGGTTTGCATAATCGTATCGTCGCGGCTGGTTGTAAGAAGCAACGGCCGGCGTCTTTCCCAATCGAGCGGGCGAATCATGACGCTGAATTCACGGAAGACATGAATACCATCGAGGACTTGCCGGGGAAGGCCATTGCCGAAGCCCGCCGGCTGGTCGGGGAGCTTCGTCCCATCATGACTGACGAACAGACCCTGGCGGAAGCCATCGCGCGCCTGATCGCTGAATGGGGCCGGCGTGGAGAGTTGCAGGTGGAATTCAAGCCGGATATCCAGCCTGTGCGCATGAATCCCCTTTTGCAGGGAAACATGTTTCGCATCGTCCAAGAGGCTTTGACCAACGTGAAACGGCACAGCCGGTCGAAGACGGCCAAGGTCGGGCTGTGGCAAAGAAACGGAACACTCCTGCTCGAGATCGAAGACCATGGAGTGGGGTTCGACCCGAATGAAGTGCCCGGCGGGTGCTTCGGATTGAAGGGGATTCGTGAGCGGGCACGGTTGTTCGACGGCCGAGCCAGTATCCAGAGCGCTCCCGGCGAAGGAACCCGCATCCTGGTGGAGCTGCCAGGAATCGAGGCAAGCCGCAAACAGACCGTTGCATAGCACGCCACACTGGCTGCCGTGTGTCAGCGTACTGCCTCAAGCATTTCCGGCTGCGCCTCTTCGGCATTCAGCACATCCATGAGTTTTCCGCCGCTGTAGTATTGCCCATCATCCTGGAGTTCGCACCAAAGCACCTCCGCAATGAACGAAACTCGCTCACCATTTCTTAGCTCAAACGCCAGAAGCACGGGACCTCGCTCGATGGGATGGGCGTGGGCCAGGCCGACGCCGCAGGAAGAAACGTCTCGCAGGTAGCCTGCGTAGGAAGCGCCCGACCAATCCTCCGACGTTTTCGACCGCCCACCGAGAAGTGTTATCGTCACCTGCTTGTGGGAAGGGTACCTCGGCCTGGTCGAACCCGTCGGACTGCGCGACACCTCCGAGACCGCGCTCTCCTGGACCTTGCGCAAGGCGTCCCGAATCGTGGTGGACGACTCCATGGTGGTGATGACCTTGCTGAGGTGTTGCTCCGCCGCAATTGCCATTTCTTTTTCGCGTTTGTGCTCACTGAGGTGGTTTTGAGTCCGGCGGAAGACGTCCAGACCGACCGCCGACACCAAGCCGAACGCTCCGAAGATCGCCCAGCTTCGGCACCACTGCGGGCCGAGGAGCGCGCCAAAGGCGGCGGCGAGCATACAGACGCTCAACGCGGCAATCAGCTCCGTCAACGGCCTCGACCGATCAACAACGTCACGCTCGCCTCGCATTGGATGTTCCTCCACTTTCGTTACGTCGCCTGCCCAAGCATTACTACTGTAGGTCGCCGTCGATAGCAGTCAAACTTGATGAAGGGCAAGAAGAGGGGAAGCGCGTCCGCCGCGACGCGCCCTATAGCATTTCGCGCGACGGGAGGCCACATGTCAATGCCCGCGAAGGGCTTGGCTAAGCTGGGCATGCCCCGCTTTACGGCATGAGTTTCATCAACAACCGGCGTATCTCGTCCAGGGGGGGAGGTTTCGACAGGATGTAGTCGGGAAACTCGCCGGATACCATGGATTCGGCCGGCCCCGAGGAGCCCCAGCCCGTGAGCATCGCCACCGGCAAATGAGGCCGCAGGGCTTTGATCTTGCCCGTCACCACGTACCCATCCATCCCGGGCATGCCCAAATCGGTGATCACCAGATCATAGTTGTTCGCCGCCACCAACTCCAGCCCGCGAGTTCCCCCTTCCGCCAAATCCACCTCCTGTCCGAGCTGCCGCAACATGTCACCGACCACGCCGCGCAGCCGCGGATCGTCGTCGATGTACAGCACGCGACTCGCCGGCAGGGAAACCTCCGCCACCGGTTCTTCAAGCAACCGGCCTTCCTCCGCCGCGGGCAACAAGACGCGGACCGTTGTCCCCTCACCCGGCAGCGAATCGATCTCGATCCGCCCCCCGTGCCGCTGGACGATTCCATGGCACACACTCAACCCGAGACCGGTCCCCCCCTTATGGCCTTTGGTCGTAAAGAACGGCTCGATGCACTTGGCACGGACCTCGTCGGACATTCCGACGCCCGTATCGGTCACTTCCACCACGGCGCCCCCTGGTTCACCGCGCAAGCGCAACGCGATCCGCCCGCCGGACGGCATGGCGTCCACCGCGTTGAAGACCAGGTTCGTGAGAACTTCACGGAGTTCCGCGGCGTTGCCGAGCACCAAAGGCGCATCCTCCGCCCGAACCTCCAATTCAATCTCTCGGCCTTCCCGCTGGGCCTTGTCACGCCATTTGGGCCGTGTCAGTTGGACGATCTCATCCAGCAACCTCCCCAACTCCACGGACGTTTGCAACTCGCCCGGATCCGGTGGGCGATAGAACTCCCGCAAACGGGCCACCACGGCCGCCGCGTCGCGAGCCCCGTCGTGGATCCACTTCAGGTGCTCGCGCGCGTCCCCGGGCAACCTCGAATCCTCGAGCAATATCTCGGAGTAGCCCAGGACGGGCGAAAGGCTGTTGTTCAAATCGTGCCCCACCCCGCTGGCCATTTCGCCCAGCGCACGCAACCGTTCCTGTTGGATGACCTGCTCTTGGGTCATCCTCAGTTCGTCAAGCGTCTCCTGAAGCCGCTCGTGGGTTTCCCGAAGGGTGTCTTCCATCTGTTTCCGATCGGTAATGTCTTCCAGACACACCAGGACCACGGCCTTTTCTCGCGGATTGACGCGAGCAGCCGAAACGAGGACGAATCTCTCCACCGGCTTCCCTTCAACTTCCGTACGGAACAACACTTCCACCCCCTGATGGATCTTGCCGGTTTCCATGGTTTCCAGAAACAGCGATCGGATTCGACAGTCTTTGCAGGCCGAAGTAAACCCGCATCCCTCCGGCACGTCGAGCGAATGAACGCACCGCAACGCCTCTCCACCGCGCAAACCGGTCATCTCGTTGGACAAGCGCCCGGCCGCTTGGCCAGCCAGCCGGTTGGCCCTCTTCACCCTCCTCTCGTGATCCACGAGAATCATGGCAACCGGGGCGTACTCGAAGATCGCATCGAGTTCCCGCCGAAGCTGATCTTGTTCGGTGACGGCTTGGGCGAAGCCGAGGCAACCGACGACGTGGCCTTCCTCGTTCTTATGAGGAAACACGTCGGCTCGGTACGGCATCCCCTCCCAATCGAATCGGAACGACCCCGACTCACCCCCAAGCGCCCGGCGGTGGACGGCGACGGGCTGGGAATCGGCGGTGTCGGCCTGGAACAGCGTGGAGAGAGTCATGCCCCGGCGATCTTCGGGCGGCTTGCCGGCGGCGCCCCGCGTTTGGGCACGGAATGACGTGACCCGCAACTCCCGATCCGTGGACCAGGCCACGAGAGCCGCCTTCTCAACGGCCAACTGGAGCAGAAGCTCCGGCGTTTCCGCCGTAGCCGATGCCTGTCCGTCGTGCGCCGTCATGACACGTCTCCGGACTGATCGGGCCACATGAGAGTCCATTCTACGGTTCCGAGAAACGCCAACAAGATCCCAGCCAGCTTGTCTGGCTGGTGAATCAGGTTGGAAAGCTAACCGGGGGCCTAAAGAAACCGCATATCCCACTCCTCCGACCCGCCGCCGCGGCGGCGGGTCGGAGGAGTGGGATATGCGGTTTCTTTAGG